>NZ_JBHXTG010000065.1:0-52944 GCF_042677465.1 Kitasatospora sp. NPDC127111 | reverse complement strand
CATCGCCGAGGGCCGCGAGGTCGGCGACACCACCACCCTGGCCGACAGCACCGTGATGAACCTGATCCAGTCCCAGCTCCCGCCCACCGGAAGCCAGGGCTGACGCCCTGACAGCACGGTGCCCCGGGTGGTCGCGACCATCCGGGGCACCGCTGTCCGCGGCCGTCCGCAGCCGATGCCGCCGCGGCGGGCGCGGTCCGCGTCAGACCGCCATGGGCTCCCGGCGCTCCGCGACCAGCGTGCAGAGCGTGTCGTACGCGCTCCGCACGAAGCCCCGACCGCGCCGCGGCGGTGTGCCGGACATCACCGCCAGCCCCACCCGCGCACGGGGGCTGAACCCGACGAAGGTGGTGCACCCCCGGGTGGCGCCCGCGTGGTAGATCACCTCGTCGGCGCTCTCACCGGACCCCTCGTCAGCCACCTCTCCGGCCTCCCCCTCTCCGGCCACCGCCCCACCCCGAACCGACCCGAACGGGACGGACCCGAACGGAACCGGCTCGAACAGACCTGGCCCGAAGGGGACGGACCCGAACGGGATCGACTCGACCGGCGACCCCGCCGAGAGTGCCCTCGCCGAGAGCGCCCCCACCGAAGACGCCCCGGCCGCAAGCGCATCGCCCTGAGGCGCGTCACACCGGAGCGCGTCGCCCGGGCGCGCCCCGACCGGGACCGAGCGGTGGTTCCAGCCGAGGCAGATCCGCGGCCCGCCGCGCCGGCGGCCGGCGCGCGGGCGCCGGACCTCGCCGAGCGCCGTCCGCAGGGCGTCGGTGTCGGCACGCGCGGGGAGCGGGACGGCGTCCAGTGCGACGTGCGCCTGCAGGTAGCGGAGCATGTCGTCCGCCGTGGAGCGCAGCGCGGCCGCGCCGGGCAGCGCGGGCAGTCGGAAGGACGGGACGTGCCGGCCGCGCCGGTAGCCGGCGGCGTCCTCGCGGCCGGGGCCGCAGGAGGTGTCCACCAGGCCGAGCGGTCGGCAGACCCGGGCCTCCAGCAGGTCGTCGTAGCGCTGACCGGCCGCGTTGGCCAGCAGCAGGCCGAGCAGCCCGCAGCCGAGGTTGGAGTAGCGCACCTGTACGCCCGGGGTCCCGCGCACGGGTGTCCGGGGCAGTGCCCTGAGCAGGTGGGCCGGTCCGAAGGTGGCGTACGGGTGGGTGAACCAGCGGGGGGCCAGCGCGGGCAGCAGCCCGACCGGGAGCCGGGGCAGACCCGAGGTGTGGGTGGCCAGGTGGAGCAGGGTGATCGGCCGCTCGTGGGGGTACCCGGGGGCGGCGTCGGCCGGCAGGTAGCGGTCGATCGGGTCGTCGTAGCCGACCTCGCCGCGGGCGGCCATCTCGGCGAGCAGCAGGCCGGTGAAGGTCTTGGTGACGGAGCCGAGTTCGAACCTGGTGTCGGCCCGGACGGGCAGTTCACTGGAGCGGTCGGAGTGGCCGCGGCAGGCGACGGTCCGTTCGTCGCCGCGGATCACCACGACGGCGGCGCCGCCACCGGGGGCGGCGGCGTGGAACAACGGGCGGAGCAGGCGCTCCAGATCCGGGCCCGGCTCCTGGGCCGGGCGGGGGGCCGAACCGTTCATCGGGCCGCGCTCCGAAGGGGCGGACGGAGTGGTAAGAGGGGCGGTCTGGGCATGGGGCTTCCTTCACGACGCAAGGGGGACAACGCAAGGGGGGCAACGCAAGGCGCGTTGCCGTGCGGTCGACGCAGTGGGCATGGAAATCCGCCCCGTCCGGACGGGGCGGTGCCTGCGATCGACGATAGGGAGGCGTTCACCCGTCTGCATGCGGCCGGCTCCGTTCGGGTGCCGGCGGGTGCCACGTGCGGAGGGAGGAGAGGCCGCCGAGGCTTAAGTCCTGAAATATGGCAATCAGGATGTCTCACTGTGCGACCGGCTAGAATGTCAAAGACGCATCAAGATCCCGCGGACCGCCTCAAGCCCCTTGAGGACTCGCGAGGTCCCGCGTCACAGGGCGCGCCGGGAAGTCTGGTCGGCACTGCACCACGGGTGCATCCGTACACCGTTCCCCGCCCCAGGAGGTCACGCGTGGCCAGCCAGCCGCCCGTCAACGAGCCGACGACCCGACGCCGCCAGCTCCTCGGCAGGCTGTCCCTCCCTGAGCGCACCTTCATCACCGACGCGCTGCGCACCGAGACGGTCGGCGGCGTCCTGCTGCTCGTCGCCGCCGTGGCGGCGCTGATCTGGGCCAACGTCTGGCCGGACGCGTACGAGAGCGTCCTCGACTACACCGTCGGGCCGTCCACCCCGCTCCACCTGGACCTCACCCTGGACGCCTGGGCCAAGGACGGGCTGCTGACGATCTTCTTCTTCGTGGCCGGCATCGAGCTCAAGCGCGAGTTCGTGGCGGGCGAGCTGCGCAGCCCGAGTGCCGCGGTGCTGCCCGTCATGGCCGCGGTCTGCGGCGTCGCGCTGCCGGCGATCCTCTTCGCCGTGACCAACTCCGGCAGCGGCGGGCACCCGGGCGGCTGGGCGATCCCGACCGCGACCGACATCGCCTTCGCGCTCGGCGTGCTGGCCGTGGTGGGCAGTCACCTGCCGTCCGCGCTGCGCGCCTTCCTGCTCACCCTCGCCGTGGTGGACGACCTGATCGCGATCCTGATCATCGCGATCTTCTACAGCTCCGGCATCAAGTTCTGGGCGCTCGGGCTGGCCTTCGCCGGCCTGGTGCTGTTCTGGTTCCTGCACCGGCGCGGGGTGCACGGCTGGTACCTGTACGTGCCGCTGGCCTTCGTCATCTGGGCGCTGATGCACGAGAGCGGCGTGCACGCCACGGTGGCGGGCGTCGCGATGGGTCTGATCCTGCGCTGCCACCGGGTCGGCGACGAGGAGCAGTCCCCGGGCGAGCACATCGAGCACCTGGTCCGCCCGCTCTCGGCCGGACTGGCCGTCCCCGTCTTCGCACTGTTCGCCGCCGGGGTGACCATCTCGGGGCCGGCGCTGGGCGAGGTGTTCACCCAGGCCACCCCGCTCGGAATCATCCTCGGCCTGCTGGTCGGCAAGACGGCCGGCATCTTCGGCGGCACCTGGCTGGTCGCCCGCTTCACCCGCGCCGAGCTGAGCCCGCAGCTCACGTGGGCCGACATGTTCGCCGTCTCGGTACTCGCCGGCATCGGCTTCACCGTCTCCCTGCTGATCAGCGAGCTGGCCTTCACGGACGACCCGGCACTGGCCGACCTGTCCAAGACGGCCGTGCTCGTGGGCTCGCTGCTCTGCGCGCTGGTCGCCACCGTGCTGCTCAAGCTGCGCAACCGGCACTACCGCGAGCTGTGCGAGGAGGAGGACCGCGACCTCGACGCCGACGGCGTCCCCGACGTCTACCAGCAGGACGACCCGGCCTGGCGGGCCCGGACGGCGAAGCCGGTCAACCGCCCGGCGAACAGCGTCACCGACGGCCCGGACGGACCTCCGCCCGGCACGCACCGCTGACGGCCCGGCCCCTCCGTAGGAGAACACTTCCCTCCGGCGGGGCCCCGGAGTGGTGTGCGACTGACCGCTGGGGGCATGATTCTGAGCTGTCGACAGTCCACTGACGCCTCCGGGCCCCCTCCGGCACCCGGAACCACACCGCACGGCGGCGTCATGCCGCACAGCCGCAGAGGAGAACAGCTGATGCCCGCAGGAGCCGCAGACCCGTCCAGCAACGGCCGGGCGCCCTACGAGGGCGAGCGTTCGGTGGGGCAGTTGTTCGCCGCGGCCACCGCCGACCTGTCCGCCCTGGTCCACGACGAGATCGCGCTCGCGAAGGCCGAGCTGCGCGCGGACGTCAAGCGCGGCGTCTCCGGCGGTGTCTCACTGACGGTCGCCGGTGTGGTGGCCCTGGCCGCCGTGCCGATGCTGAGCGCCGCGGCGGCGTACGGAATCCACGCGCTGGGCCTCTCGCTCGGCTGGTCGTTCCTGATCGTGGCCGGCGCCTACCTGCTGCTCGCGGCGATCCTCGGGCTGCTGGCGCTGCGCTCGTTCAAGCGGATCGAGAAGCCGGTCCGCACCATCGAGGGCGCCCAGAAGACCGCCGACGTGCTGAAGAACGCCCGTCCGCGCCCCGCCACCCAGGAGGAGATCGACCGCGCCCTGGGCCGCATCCCGTAGCCCCGCGCCGCGGCGTCGTACGGTCCGGAGCACGGCGTCCCGCGGTCCGCGGCACGGCGTCCCGTGGTCCTGAACGGCAGCCCCGGGGCGCCCCGGCCGGGGTGGCCCGGCGGCACGCCGGGCGGTACACCCGGCGGCAGTCCGTGGCGTCCGGACGCACCGAGAACGAGTGCCGGGCGCGTGTCCGGCGTACGGATGTGACACGCTCTCGGTATGCCGCTCGACCAGAAGCCCCTGCCCGCGCAGCCGTCCGCCGACTCCGGACCCGACCGCACGGGCGGTCAGGACGCCGTTGACGAGACCGCCGGCGCCGCCGGGGCCGCGACCGGGGGCGCCGCGGACGACGCCCGGGAACCGGTGGCTGGGCCGGGCGCCTGGGACGTCCGGCAGGCGGGCCCCTGGACGCACCGCGACCTCGCGGCCAACGGCGCCCGGTTCCACATCGCCGAGCTGGGCACGGGCCCGCTGGTGCTGCTGGTGCACGGCTGGCCCGAGTACTGGTGGGCCTGGCGCCACCAGCTGACCGCGCTCGCCGAGGCCGGCTACCGGGCCGTCGCGCTCGACCTGCGGGGCATCGGCGGCAGCGACCGCACCCCGCGCGGTTACGACCCCGGCAACCTCGCGCTGGACGTCACCGGCGTGATCCGCTCGCTCGGCGAGAACCGGGCCCACCTGGTCGGGCACGCCTCCGGCGGCACGCTGGCCTGGGTGGCGGCGGTGATGCGTCCGTCGGTGATCCAGAGCCTCACCGTGGTCTCCGCCGCGCACCCCCGTGACCTGCGCCGGGCGCTGCTGACCGACCGGCGCCAGATGGCCGCCTTCGAGCACGTGCTGGGCTTCCAGCGGCCGTGGATACCGGAACGCCGGCTGGTGGCCGACGACGCCGCGCTGGTCGGCCGCTACCTGGACGCCTGGACCGGCCGCAACCAGCTGGACCGGACGGCGGTGGCCGCGTACCGGCAGGCGATCCAGATCCCCAGCACCGCGCACTGCTCGATCGAGCCGTACCGCTGGCTGCTGCGGTCGATGGCCCGCCCGGACGGCATCCAGTTCGCGCGCCGGATGAAGAAGCCGATCACCGCGCCGACCCTGCACGTCCAGGGAGCCTCGGACCCGGTGCTGCTGTCGCACACCGCACTCGGCGGCGGGGAGTACGTGGCGGCGCCGTACCGCTGGCGGCTGATGCCCGGGATCGGGCACTTCCCGCACGAGGAGGCGCCGGAGGAGTTCACCGCGGAGCTGCTGGACTGGATCGGCCGGCACAAGGACTGAGCCCCGGGGCCCGCGGCCGGTCCGGCGTCCAGCGTCCAGCGTCCAATGGTCCGACGGTCCGGGACCTGGGACCCAACTCCCTTCATGTTCTGCTCATATGACAAACGCATAGGACAAGTTGCCGCCCGCCGGAGCGGTTACGCCGACCGGCCCAGGGGCATCCATTGCGGTATGACCTGGATGCCCGATCGCGGCGGCGCTCCGCGCGGCCGACGCCACAACAGCTCGCAGAGGTCCGGCCACCGCCCCGACTGGGCGGACGACCTCGGGTACGACGGCGTGGACCGCCGTCAGCGGTCGGCGCAGCGGCAGCTCGGCATCCCGCGCATCCTCGGCCGCCGCGCCCGCTGGGTGGGCGCCCGGCTGCGCCGCGAGACCTGAGGGCCCGCGCCACCCGCCGCCGGGGCGCGGCGCGCCGGCCGGAGACGCGCTCCGTCCAGAGCTCGTCCAGAGCCCGTCCAGAGCCCGTCCGTTCCCGCCCCCGGACCCGCCCCCGGCCTGCCCCGGGCCCGCTCCGATCAGAGCGCGCAGCCCTGGGTGTCCACCCGGCCGCTCGCGGTGCTGCCCTGGACGGCGTCCTCGCGCACCTCGGCGGCGGTCAGCACGTAACCGGTGTCCGCGCTGTCCAGCGACTTCGCGAAGACCACGCCGAACACCTGGCCGTCCGGGGTGAGCAGCGGTCCGCCGCTGTTGCCCTGGCGGACCAGCGAACGCACCGAGTAGACGTCGCGAACCACCGCGCCGCGGTGGTAGATGTCCGGGCCGTTGGCCTGGATCCGGCCGCGGATGCGGGCCGGCTGGACGTTGAAGGCGCCGTTCTCGGGGAAGCCCGCCACGATCGCGCTGTCGTTGGTCTTCGCCTCGCCCGCGAAGGACAGCGCGGGCGCGTTGAGCTTGGGCACGTCCAGGATCGCGATGTCGCGCTGCCAGTCGTAGCGGACCACGGTCGCGTCGTACAGCTGGCCGGCGCCGCCGATCTGCACGGTGGGCTCGTCCACGCCGCCGACCACGTGGGCGTTGGTCATCACCCGGTGCGGGGCGTAGACGAAGCCGCTGCCCTCCAGGGTCTTGTTGCAGGCGGTCGCGGTGCCGACCACCTTGACCAGGCTCTGCTTCGCCTTGGCCACCGCCGGGCTCGCGGCCAGCGCCTGGTCGGGCAGGTCGACCTGGGTGATCGGCTCGTGCTCGAAGGGGTTGAAGACCTGCGGGAAGCCGTTGCGGGCGAGCACCTTGGAGAAGTCGGAGAACCAGTTCGGCGCGTCCGAGGGCAGGGCGTCCTGGACGGCCCCGAGCACCGTGGAGCTGCGGACCTGCTTGGAGACGGTCGGCAGGGACGTGCCGGCGAGCGCCGAACCGATCAGCCAGGCCACCAGCAGCATCGAGATCACGTTGACCACCGCGCCGCCGGCCGCGTCCAGCGCCCTGGCCGGGCGTTTGTCGATGTGACCGCGGAGCTTCCAGCCGAAGTGCGTGGTGATCGCCTGGCCGACCGCCGCCAGCACGATGACCACCACCACGGCGATCACCGAGGCGGTGGTGCCGGGGCTGAGGTGGTCGAGCAGCAGCGGCAGGAGTTGGACGGCGATCAGGCCGCCGCCGAGGAAGCCGAGGACCGACATGACGCCGACCACGAAGCCCTGCCGGTAACCCGACACGGCGAAACCGACGGCGGCGGCGATGAGCAGCAGATCCAGGACGTTCACCCGGACACCCTCCCACGACCGGCCGGGCCACCGCGCAAACGTCCTGGTGGGAGCCCGGGCACACCGACGGGCGGACGGCCGGACGGGCAGCCGGACGGACACCTGGGCGGACGGCCCTGCCGACGCCCGCCCGGCCCGCCCGGCCCGCCCGGCCCGCCCGTCACGCCTTCCTTGCCTCGCCGCCCAGCAGCGCCCGGAAGCGGTCGCGGTCGCCGCCCTGGGCCAGCTCGATCGCCTCCTCCGAGAGGTCGACGGTCCGGGCGGTGTCCCAGGGCAGCTCCAGGCCGCTGTGGTGCAGCACCCGGTCGATCACCCCGGCGGTGAAGCCCCAGACCAGTCGGCCGCCGACGGTGAAGGCCGGGCCGAGGTGGCCGGACGGGTGGCGCAGCCGGGCCCGGTTGGCCGGGTCGGTCAGCTCGGAGATCGGCACCCGGAAGACCGCGCCGGTCTCGCCCGCGTCCACCGGCCGGACCGGCGACTCGGCGCGCCACCAGCCGAGCACCGGGGTCACCACGAAGCGGCTGACCGGGATGTACAGGGCGGGCAGGGTGGCGAAGACCTGCACGCCGGCCGGGTTCAGGCCGGTCTCCTCCCAGGCCTCGCGCAGGGCCGCCGCGACCGGGCCGGGCCCGGCCGGGTCGCCGTCCTCCGGATCCAGCGCGCCGCCCGGGAAGGACGGCTGGCCGGCGTGCGAGCGCAGCGAGCGGGCCCGCTCGATCAGCAACAGGTCCGGGCCGTCCGCGCCCTCGCCGAAGAGCATCAGGACGGCGGCGGCGCGTCCGCCCTCGGCGGGCGGCAGGAAGCGGCTCAGCTGCTCGGGCAGCACCCGCTCGGCGGCGTCCCGGACCGGCTCCAGCCAGGCCGGCAGGCCGTCCCGCTCGATCGCCGCGGTCATTCGGCCACCGCCAGGTCCGCGACGTGGCCCTGGTGCGCGGCGGCGTCGGCCCGCGCCGCCGCCTCGCCCGGGAAGTCGGCGGGCGGCCGCAGCCGCTGGCCGGGCTGGCCGCCCATCTCGTACTTGAGCAGCTTCTTCGCCTTCTCCGGGTCGGTCTCGCCCTCCCCGTACGACGGGCAGAGCGGCGCGATCGGGCAGGCTCCGCAGGCCGGCCTGCGGGAGTGGCAGATCCGCCGGCCGTGGAAGACCACGCGGTGCGAGAGCATCGTCCACTCCGACTTCGGGAAGATCTCCGCGACCGCCGCCTCGACCTTCTCCGGGTCCTCCTCCGCCGTCCACCCGAAGCGGCGCGCCAGCCGCCCGAAGTGGGTGTCGACGGTGATCCCCGGCACGCCGAACGCGTTGCCCAGCACCACGTTGGCGGTCTTGCGGCCGACGCCCGGGAGGGTGACCAGGTCGGCGAGCCGGCCGGGCACCTCGCCGCCGAAGCCGTCCCGCAGCGCGATCGAGAGGCCGATCAGCGACCTCGCCTTGGCCCGGAAGAAGCCGGTCGGCCGGATGATCTCCTCCAGCTCCTCCGGCACCGCCGCCGCCATGTCCTCCGGCGTCGGGTACTTCGCGAACAGCGCGGGCGTCGTCTGGTTCACCCGCAGGTCGGTGGTCTGCGCCGACAGCACGGTGGCCACCAGCAGCTGGAACGGGTTCTCGAAGTCCAGCTCGGGGTGCGCGTACGGGTACAGCTCCGCCAGCTCCCGGTTGATCCTCCGGGCCCGCCGCACCATCGCCAGGTGCGACTCCGGCTTCCTCGGCTTCACGGCCGCTTGCTTCACGGCCGGCTTCTTCGCGGCCGCTTGCTTCACGGCCGGCTTCTTCACGGCCGCTTGCTTCACGGCCGGCTTCTTCACGGCCGCCTCCACCGCCGGCTTGGCCGCGGCCTTCCGGACCTTGCTCTCTGCCATGCCCGAAGGCTACGCCGAACAGCCCACCCGATGGCCGCTTTCGCCCAGCGGCCGGGCGGCGGTGCGGACGCCGGAGGCAGCACGCCCGGGGCGGGAGTCGGCAGAGCCGGGGAGCCCCGGTCGGCGGACGGCGGACGGGGAAGCGCCCGGGGGCGGCGGACGCGCCCGGGGGGCCGCCCTCCGTCAACGGGCGGGCGGCCCCGGACAGGGCGAGGTGCTGCGGGCTCAGCCGCGGAAGATGCGGTCGTCCTGGCGCTTGAGGGCCTGGTCCCAGCCGGAGAGCCGGTCCGGCTGGACGCCGATCTCGCCGACGTAGGCGGCGGAGGGCCGGATGATCTTGCCGAGGCGCTTCTGCTCCAGGATGTGCGCGCTCCAGCCCGCGGTGCGGGCGCAGGTGAACATCGGCGTGAACAGCTCGGCGGGGATCTCGGCGAAGTCGAGCACGACGGCCGCCCAGAACTCGACGTTGGTGGCGAGCACCCGGTCGGGCTTGCGCTCCCGCAGCTCGGCGAGGGCGGCGGCCTCCAGGGCGGCGGCGGCCTCGTAGCGCGGCGCGTCGAGCTCCTTCGCGGTGCGGCGCAGCAGCCGGGCGCGCGGGTCCTCGGCCCGGTAGACCGGGTGGCCGAAGCCCATCAGGCGCTTGCCGCCGTCCAGCAGGTTCTTGACGTAGCGACGCGCGTCGCCGGCCTCCTCGACCTCGTCCAGCATGTGCAGCACCCGGGACGGGGCGCCGCCGTGCAGCGGGCCGGACATGGCGCCGATGGCGGCGGAGAGACAGGCGGGGACGTCGGCGCCGGTGCTGGCGACGACGCGGCCGGTGAAGGTGGAGGCGTTCATGCCGTGCTCGGCCGCGGACATCCAGTACGTGTCGACCGCCTTGACGTGCCGGGGGTCGGGCTCGCCGCGCCAGCGGATCATGAACCGCTCGACGATGTTCTCCGAGCGGTCGATCTCGCGCTGCGACACGGCGGGCCGGCCGAGGCCCCGGGCGGCCTGGGCGACGAAGGAGAGGATCATCACCGACGTCCGGGCCAGGTCGTCACGGGCCTGCGCGTCGTCGATGTCGATCAGCTGCTGGGTGCCCCAGTACGGGGTCATGGTGGCGATGGCGGCCTGGACGTCGGCCCGGAGGTTGCCGGAGTGCACCGGGATCGGGAACGGCTCGGCGGACGGCAGGCCGCGGTCGAAGTCGCCGTCGACCAGCAGGCCCCAGATGTCGCCGTAGGAGACCTTGTCGACGAGGTCCTCGACGTCGATGCCGCGGTAGCGGAGGATGCCGCCGTCGCGGTCCGGCTCGGCGATCTGGGTGTCGAAGGCCACGACGCCCGCGAGTCCCGGGTTGACATCTGCCATGGTGTTGCTCCTCGCATGCACTGATTCGGATTCAACGTGGTCGGTGGCGACGGCCGTTCGCCAGTGGGGTCGGAGCGGCCGCCGAAGTACTGCGCGCCCTGCGGACCGGGGCCGGTGCGGCCCGCGGGTGCGGCCCGGGGCAGGCGGCCCGGGGCGGGTCGCGGGCTAAGGGCTAAGGGCTAAGGGCTAAGGGCTAAGGGCTAAGGCGTCCGGAGCAGGGCCTCGGCCGCCGCCGCGGCCGGGTCCAGCGCGGGGACGGCGCCGGTGCGGTCGAGAGCCGTCCAGGCGGCCGCGCAGAGCGCCCGCAGGGCGTCCACCGGGTCGGGACCGTGGCCCTCCAGCAGCAGCCGCCCGTCCGCGACCCGCGCCAGCCAGCCGCCGCAGCGGAACGCCTCCTCCGCGGCCGCGGCCGTGACCGCCGGGTGCGGGGCGAGCAGGCCCCGCAGGTCGGCGGCGACGTAGGTGGGGCGCTCCCCGGGCCCGGCGGCGAGCAGCTGCCGGGCGGTGGTGACGCCGGTGAGCACCAGCAGGCTGTCCACGCCGCCGTTGACGGCGCCCGCGATGTCGGTGTCCAGCCGGTCCCCGACCACCAGCGGCCGGCGGGCGGCCGTCCGGAGCATCGACTCGCGGTGCATCACGGGCATCGGCTTGCCCGCGACCTGCGGCTGCGCGCCGGTCGCGGCCCGCACCACGCCGACCAGGGCGCCGTTGCCGGGCGCCCGGCCGCGGTCGGTGGGCAGGCTGAGGTCGGTGTTGGAGGCGATCCAGGGCAGTCCGGCCGCGACGGCGTAGGAGGCCTCGGCCAGCTG
The DNA here is from genome assembly GCF_042677465.1 of Kitasatospora sp. NPDC127111. Classification (NCBI taxonomy): domain Bacteria; kingdom Bacillati; phylum Actinomycetota; class Actinomycetes; order Kitasatosporales; family Streptomycetaceae; genus Kitasatospora; species Kitasatospora sp. NPDC127111. The sequence continues at coordinate 41,857 of NZ_JBHXTG010000065.1, read as the reverse complement.
CGGCCAGCCGACGCCCGGGTCGAAGCCCTGGACCACCGCGGCCGGGCCGTCGGCGAGCGAGCCGACCGGCCGGAGGCCGTGCTCGCGCACCGCCTCGTCGAGCCCCCGTCCGCCCACGACCAGGACGGCCGATCCGGCGGGCACCTGCTCGGCGACCAGCCGGGCCGCCGCCTGGGCCGAGGTGACCACGTCGTGGGCGCCGGTCGGAACGCCGAGCCGGGTGAGGTGGTCGGCGACGTCCCCGGGGGTGCGCGAGGCGTTGTTGGTGACGTAGGCCAGGCGCATCCCGGCCCGGCCGGCCAGGTGCAGCGCGTCGACGGCGTGCGGCACGGCCGCGGGGCCGGCGTAGACCACGCCGTCCAGGTCCAGCAGGGCGGTGTCGTACTCCTCGGCCGGGGCGCGCGGGCAGCCGGCCGGCAGGAGGTGGGCGGGGATGGCGGGGGCGGTCATTCCGGGCTCCGGGGGGAGGAGGGGGAGGTGGCGGCGACGGCCCGGGCGAGCAGCACCTCGGTGCCGGCCAGGCCGAGCGAGCAGAAGACGCTGAGCTGCTCCGGCTCGGTGCGGCCGGCGACGCGGCCGGTCAGCACCGCGCCCAGGCCGAGCAGCCGTTCCGGTGGCAGCACCAGGCCGCCGGGTTGGTCGCGGGCCTGCTCCGGGGCGTCGGTGACCACCGGCGCGGCCCGTTCGAACAGCGCGCGGGGGAGTTCGGACCGGTCCGGGCCCTTGGGGCCGACGGCGTTGACGTGCGTGCCGGGACGGACCCAGGCGTCGTCCAGGACCGGCGTGGTGCTGGAGGTCGCCGTCACCAGGACGTCGCAGGGCTCGACCGCGGCCCGCGCGTCGGCCACCGCCGTGGCGGCGAGCCCCAGCTCCCGGACGGTCCGGGCGGCGAACGCCTCCCGCCCGGCCGGGGTGCGGCCGTGGACGAGGACCGAGCGCAGCGGCAGCACCGCGGCGAGGCAGCGCACCTGCGCCCAGGCCTGCTCGCCCGTCCCGACCACGCCGAGCACGGCGCTGTCCGGGCGGGCCAGGGCGCGGGCGGCGACGGCGCCGATCGCGCCGGTGCGCAGCGGGCCGAGGGCCCGGCCGTGCACCAGGGTGGTGAGCCGGCCGCCGTCCCAGACGGCCGTCAGCTGGTCGCCGTCGGCGACGGTGTCGTAGACCCGGCAGCCGTGGACGGATCCGGCGAGCCGGCCCGCGGTGACCACCAGGTCCCCGTCGGCCAGTGGCAGCCGCGCCCGCGGCGGTGCGTGCAGCCGGCCGGCGGCGTGGGCGGTGAGGGCCTCGTGCATCACCTCGACGGCCGTCAGCGGGGCGGCCGCCAGGACGTCGCGGTCGGTCAGCAGGCGGGGGGCGGGGTTCACCGGGGCACCGCCCCGTTGCCCCAGGAGAGCGCGTAGACGTCGCAGACGTTGGTGCCGGTGGCCCGGCCGGGCAGGCAGCCGCCGATCGCGGACAGGGCGTCGTGGGTGTCGTTGCGGTCGAGCAGCGCGCGCCAGTCCAGGCCGAGGTCGGCCGCGCGCCCGAGGGACTCGCCGGTGACCCGGGCGCCCATCACGCCGGGCAGGAAGTCCTGGCCGTCGGTGGCGAGGGCGGTGAAGGAGGCGTCGGGGAGGCCGGTGAGCTCCGGCAGCATCGCCCAGGCGAGCTCCTGGCAGCGCCCGCCGCGGCCTGGGCCGCGGACCGAGACGGTGACCTCGCCCGCGCCCACCAGGCAGACCGGGCCGGGCGTGCGCTCGGCGAGCCGGCGGGCCGCCGCACCGATCCGGCGGGCCACCTCGCGGGCCTCGCCCTGGACGCCGTCGCCGAGGCTGAACGCGCGGTAGCCCTGGACGCGGGCCGCGGCCAGGGCGGCGTCCAGCGCCGTCCGCGGGCTGCCGATCTCGACGTTGAGGATCGCCGGGGCGCCCTGGGCCGTCGCGGCGCGGCGGGCCATGGCGGCGCGGACCCGGTCGACGACGGCGGGCGGCAGGGCCGGGGCGACCTCGGCGAGCACCTCGGCGGCCCGGGCGAAGTGCACCGAGCCCGGGTAGGAGAGCCCCGAGGCCACCGCCCGGGCGCCCAGCTGCACGTTGTCGGAGAGCACCAGCCCCAGCAGGCGGGCCCGGCCGGCCAGCGGCAGCAGCGCTCCGGCGTGGATGCCGGAGACCGCCTTGCGCAACTCGTTGATCCGGGTGACGTCGATCCCGGCCCGGAGCAGGGCGGCGGTCAGCGACCGGAGGTCGTCCAGCCCCACCGGCGCCGACGGCCGGCTCACCAGCGCCGACCCGCCGCCGGAGACGGCGAGGACGACGAGGTCCCGCTCGTCGAAGTCCCGGCCGCGCAGGTACTCCTGGACGGCCAGGCCGGCGCGCACACTGCCCGGGCCGGGCACCGGGTGGTCGCCCGGGACGACGGTGAACCCGGCGACCGGTCCGGCCGGCGCCGCGGGCACCGCCACCCCGGAGGCGAAGGCGGTCCCGGCGGCGGACCGGACGGCCGCGCCCATCTCCACCGCGGCCTTGCCGACGGCCACCACGTGCACCCGGCGGGCCTGCGCGAGCAGCTCGGCCGCGGGGCCGCGGCGCAGCGCCTCCCGGACCAGCCGGCCGCCGTGCGCGGCGGTCAGCCCGGCGTCGGCGATGCCCAGCGAGTCCGCCGGCGCCAGATCGACCGTGGTCACGTGTCCTCCCGGCGGCATAGCGCCGAATTGCGGCGCGGAGTGAATTCGGCCCCCCTGTGCGCCAGGTCACAGGAAATCGACTGAAGGCGGGACCGGGGGCCGGGCTAGATTTGTGGGCAAAGCGAGTGCATTTCGTCCGACCGGTCCGAACGCACCCGTCGTGTGCACTGCGCTGAAGCCTGCCAAATCCACCGGCGGTCCAGAACAGAACAAGGGGGTCGTGTTCGTGCCTGGCGCAATCGCGAGGGGTACAAACTCGGACAAGAACGAGGGAACCGGTGCGGCCGGGTCCTGGGCGGAGAAGAGCGTGGGAACCGCGCTCTACGCGTACGCCGTCGGCCGGGACTCGGTCTCGATCGACGAACTCGTGATGGTGGCCGGGGGGCCCGAGCACGAGGCCCGGGCCGCCGTCGCCCAGCTGCTGGACCTGAGACTGCTGCGGGCGACGGTGGAGAGCGCCGACCGGCTGGTGGCGGTCCCGCCGGCCACCGCGGGCGCCCAGGTGCTGATCCCCGCGATCCGCGAACTGCACGACCGCCAGCAGGAGATCAGCCGGGTCTACTCCGAGCTGACCACCCTGATGGCGGTGTACGAGGACAACACCCTCGGCAGCTTCGAGAACCAGCGCATGCAGTACGTCACCGACCTGGCGGCGGTGCGCCAGATCATCACCGAACTGTCCGCCCGGGCCACCAGCGAGGTGCTCACCTCCCAGCCCGGCGGTGCCCGGCCGGAGTCCGAACTGGACGAGGCCGTCGAGCGCACCACCACGCTGCTGGAGCGCGGGGTGCGGATGCGCACGCTGTACCAGCACGCCGCCCAGTTCAGCCGGCCCACCATCGAGCACGTCCGGATGCTGGCCGAGCTCGGCGCCGAGGTCCGCACCGTCAGCGACGCCTTCATGCGGCTCATCGTCTTCGACCGGGTGACCGCCATCCTCTCCCTGCACAACCACCCGCAGGGGGCCTTGGTGGTGCGCGAACCGAGCATCGTCGACTTCGCGGTGCAGTCCTTCGAGCGCGCCTGGGCCGAGGCCACCGAGTTCCCCACCGCCTACGAGCGCGACAACGTGGTGAAGACCTCGGACGAGGTCAAGCAGGCGCTGGTCCGCCTGCTGGTGGAGGGGTACGAGGACCGGGTCATCGCCAAGCGCCTGGGCATCTCCCTGCGCACCTACCAGCGCCACCTCTCCGAGGTGATGCGGCGGATCGGCGCCAGGAGCCGGGCGCACGCCGGCTACCTGCTGCACAAGGCCGAGCAGCTGGAGCAGGCCGAACAGCTCGGGCGGCCGGAGCCGACCGGGCCGTCCCGGCCGGCGGAGCGGCGGTCGGAACCGGTACGGGTGGGGCGATCCGGAATCTCCCGCCCGCAATGAACCCGAGGTCGGACATGGCGGGCTGATTCGCCCGCACCCGTCGTCCCGAGGCCGGTCCGCATCGCGGGCCGGCCTCGCCCGTACTTCCCGTCGAGGTGCGACAGAAATCCCGGATGGGTGATTTCTCCCCCCGCGCAGTTGCGCCAGTCATACCTGCGACACCTGGAACTCATTTGGCTATCCCGATCCACCGTGCAGAGTTCTCGTGTACCCCGGAGTTCGCCCCACCGAGCCCGTACAGAAAGAACACACGATGCACACCACGCGCTTTTCCGTCGTCGCCAAGCTCGCCGCCCTGCTGTTCGCGCTGGCGATTCCCGGTGCCGCTCTCGCGGCCGGGTCCGGCCACCAGGCGGCCGCGCCCGTCGTCACGGCCGCCGCCTCCGCGGCGAGCGACGCGAACGCCGACGACGACCTCGGTTGGGGCTGACCCGGCGCTCGCGGAGCGAAGGCGTTCCGCACCCGTCATTCCACCCGTCGCAACAGGAAAGGACATGACGTGCGTCTGCGACACGACATCGGCGGCCGGGCGGCCGAGGGCACCGGGCACCGGGAGGTGCTGGACGCCCCCGATGCCCGGCCGCTCTACGAAGTGCCCGAGGCGACGGAGGCCGACATCGACCGGGCGGCCGGCCTGGCGGCCGAAGCCTTCCGGGCCTGGCGGCGCTCGACGCAGGCGGAACGGGCGGCCGTGCTCCGCGGCGCCGCCGCCCGGCTGCGGGAGCGCCGCGAGGAACTCGGCGCCCTGCTCGTCCGGGAGACCGGCCGGGTCGCCGGCCAGGCGATCCGCGAGGTCGACGGCGCCGCCCGGATCCTCGACCAGTACGCGCAGGTGGACCTGGCGGAGTCCGGCCGGGTGATCAACCGCTCGTCCCCCGGCGTGTGGGGGGTGGAGGTGGCCGAGCCGCTCGGCGTCGCCGCGCTGATCAGCGCCTGGAACGTCCCGCTGCAACTCGCCGCGCACAAGGTGGGCGCCGCCCTGGCGGCCGGCTGCACCGCCGTCCTCAAGCCGTCCCCGCTGGCCGCCGCGGCGGTCCAGGGCCTCGCGGACGCGCTGTACGCCGCCGGGCTGCCGCACGGCGTGCTCTCCGTCCTGCACGGCGGGGCCGACACCGCCCGGTCGCTGCTCGCCCACCCCGAGGTCCGGGTGGTCTCCTTCACCGGCGGCGACGCGGCCGGCCGGGAGATCATGGCCGCCGCCTCCGACGGCCTCAAGAAGGTCGTCCTGGAACTCGGCGGCAAGAGCGCCAACGCGGTGTTCGCCGACGCCCCGATGGACCGGGTGGTGGACGGCCTGGTGGCCGGCTTCACCCGCAACCAGGGAGCCGTGTGCACCGCGGCCACCCGCATCCTGATCCAGCGCCCGGTGTACGACGAGGTCGTCGAACGGCTGGCCCGCGCGGTGAAGGACCTGCGCGTCGGCGACCCGTACACGGCCGGGCCCGAGATCGGCGCGCTGCGCCACGCGGAGCTCGCCGCCACCATGGACACCGCCCTCGCCGGGAGCCGGCTGCGGTCCGGCGTCACGGTGATCGGCGGGGAGCGCGTCGAGGTGGCCGGCCGGACCGGCAGCTACCGCGCGCCCGCCCTGATCACCGCCGAGCGGACGGCGGACGTTCCGCTCGCCCGCCGCGAACTCTTCACCCCGGTCGCGGTGGTGGTCCCGTTCGACGACGAGGACGACCTGGTCGCCGCCGTCGAGGACAGCGACTACGGCCTGGCGGCCGGCCTGTGGACCGGCGACGTCGAGCGCGCCGAACGGATCTGGGACCAGCTCACCGTCGGCACCGTCTACCTCAACTCCTACCACCGCATCGACGCCATCCCGCTCGCCTCCGGGGGCCGCCGCGCCTCCGGGTTCGGCAGCGAGGGCGGCCGCCGCGGGGTCGAGGAGTTCACGGCGCCCAAGGCCATCCACTTCCCCCGCACCGGCTGGTGACCCGCTCACCCGCCGCACCACCACCGCCCGGCCGGTGACCCCGCCGGACCCCCACCGCCCGGCCGGTGACCCGCGCACCTCCGGACCGACCAGCCCTTCCGACCGTCCCCGTGGCCCGCTCCGGCCGCCACGGGCCACGGCCTGCCCGAACACGGAGACCCACAGCATGAGCCAGTACCAACTCGCCGCCGGCCGCATCGTCCAGCGCATCGAGCGGCCGGACGCCGAGGTCGTCGCCGCCTTCGCCGGCTACTACACCGGCATCGTCCTCGACTCGATGCGCAAGAGCGGCGCCATGAGCGTCGACCTCGCCCCGCTCGCCCCCGGCACCAAGGTCTGCGGCCCGGCCGTCACCTGCTTCGGGGCCGACCTGTCGATCCGCCGGATGGCGATCGACCTGGCCGAGCCCGGCGACGTCCTGGTGGTGGCCGCCGGCGGGATCCGCGACCGGGCCTGCTTCGGCGACGGCACCGCCAAGCGGATGACCATGAAGTCCATGGCCGGAGCGGTGGTGGACGGCGCGGTCCGCGACGCGGCGGGGCTGCGCGAGCTCGGCTTCCCGACCTTCTGCCTCGGGGTCACCCCGCGCAACTACCACTACCCGATGGAGGCCGAGGAGGGCGCCGTCAACGTCCCGGTGATCTGCGGCGGCGTCCTGGTCGAGCCGGGCGACCTGGTCCTCGGCGACGACGACGGCGTGGTCGTGGTGCCGCGCGCGCTGGCCCCGGAGATCCGGCACGAGGTGGCGGCGAAGCTGGCCGCCGAGCGCGAGGTGCGCGGCTCCTGGACCGGCTACGAGCCGTTCGACGTCGTGGACGAGCTGAAGCAGCGCGGATATGTCTTCGAGTAACCCCCCGTCGGACGGGTCCGCCGGGGGCGCCCCCGCGGTCCCGCGGACCGCGCTGGTCACCGGCGCCGGCGGCGGGGGCGTCGGCACCGCCGTCGCGCACCGCCTGGCCCGCACGCACCACGTCCTGCTGAACGGCGCGCCCCGGCACCTCCCCGCCCTCGAAGAGCTCGCCGCCGCGATCCGGGCGGCCGGCGGCAGCGCCGAACCCCTCGTCGCGGACGTCACCGACCGCGACGGGCTGCGCGCCGCGCTGGCCGGCCGCCCGGTGGACGCCTTCGTCCACAACGCGGCGCCCTCGCTGCCGCACCGGCCGGTCCACCTGCTGTCCCCCGCGGACTGGCGCGGCGACGTCGAGCCGGTCCTCGGCGGGGCGCTGAACGGCGTGGGCCTCGTCGCCCCCGGCATGATCGAACGCGGAACCGGCCGGATCGTCCTGGTCTCCTCCAGCGCGGCCTTCCGCGGCACCTTCGGCCGCAGCGCCTCGTACGCCGCCGCCAAGGCCGCCCTGCACGGGCTCGTCGCCCAACTCGCCCTGGAACTCGGGCCGTACGGCATCACGGCGAACGCCGTCGCGCCGAGCCAGGTGGCCACCCCGCGGGCCCTGCGCGGCGGCCGCCGGACGCCCGAGTCGCTCAGCCGGCAGGCGGCCGCCGTCCCGCTGCGCCGGGTCGGCGAGCCGGACGACGTCGCCTCGCTGATCGCCTACCTGTGCGGCGCCCCGGCCGGCTACCTGACGGGCCAGGTGATCCGGATCGACGGCGGCTCGTCCCTGGCCTCGCCCACCACGATGACTACGGAGATGAACACGTGAACGCAACCGTCCTGCCCAAGAGCCGGTTCGGCCGGGCCGGAGCCGCCGTCAGCCGGATCGGCCTGGGCACCTACCACCTGACCTCCGACCGCTCGGTGCCGCACGACGAGGCCGTGACGATGGTCCGCGAGGCCGTCCGGCTCGGCGTCACCGCGATCGACACCGCCCCGCTGTACGGGCTCGGCGAGGCCGAGTTCATCGTCGGCGAGGCGCTGCGCCCGGTCGAGGACGAGGTCTTCCTGATCAACAAGGTCGGCCGGTTCGAGAAGAGCATCCTCGCCCGTCACGGGGACGCCTGCTACCGCTCCAAGGAGCTGATCCGCGCCCAGTTCGAGCACAGCATGCGCCTGCTCGGCCGCGACCGGCTCGACATGCTGCTGCTGCACGAGAGCGACTGGGCCGAGTGGTGGGACGACCTCGCCGCCGCCCGGGGGCCCGTCATGGAGCTCGTGGACGAGCTGAAGGCCGAGGGCCGGATCGGCGGCGTGGGCCTGTCCGCCCGCAAGCCGGAGGAGACCAGGCGGCTCTGCGACACCGGCCGGTTCGACTCCATCCTCTACGTGCACTACTGCAACCTGGTCTGGCAGGAGTCGGTGGACGGGATCCTCCCGCACGCGGAGGCCCAGGACATGGGCGTCGCGATCGGCGCCCCGTACCGCCAGGGCCTGCTGCTCGGCGGCGGCCCCGAGCAGGCCGCCCGGCTGCGCGCCGAGCGCCGCGCCTCGGTGCCCCCGGGGATCGTCCGGCGGATCGAGGAGGCGGAACGGATCGCGGCCGAGGCCGGGCTCTCCATGCCCGAGCTCGGGCTGCGCTGGCTGCTCTCCCAGCCGCGGGTGCACACCGTCATGGTCGGCCCGCGCAACGTGCGGGAGCTGGAGCAGAACGTCGAGTGGGCCGCCAAGCCGCCGCTCGACGAGGCGCTGCTCAAGGAGATCGCCGGTCTGCGCGCGATCGAGCCCGGTTCGTGGGAGGCCTGACGTGTCCGGACTTCGCGTGGCCGTGATCGGCCGCACCGGTGGCGGCAACTACGGCCACCAGCTCGACCGGGCGTTCGCCGTGGACCCGCGGGCGCGGATCGTCGCGGTCGCCGACGCCGACGAGGCGGCCGGCCGCGACAAGGCCGCCGAGCTGGGCGCGCCCCAGCACTACACCGACCACCGCCGGATGCTGGAGCGGGAGCGCCCCGACATCGTGGTGGTCGCGCCCCGGCACCTGGACTGCCACCAGGAGCTGGTGCTGGACTCCCTCGCCGCGGGCGCCCACGTCTACTGCGAGAAGCCCATCGCGCAGAGCCTGGCCCAGGCCGACACCATGGTGGAGGCCGCGCAGCGGGCCGGCCTGCGGCTCGGCAACGCGCTGCCCTTCGTCCACGAGCCGCGGTTCCGGCAGGTCCGGGACCTCCTGGAGTCCGGCCGGATCGGCGACGTGGTGCAGTACCGCGCCGTGTGCAAGTGGGACCACCGCGGCGGCGGGCAGGACTTCCTGATCCTCGGCGTGCACTTCGCCGACATGCTGCGCCGCCTGGCGGGCGACCCGGTCAACTGCTTCGCCCGGGTCTCGGCCGGCGGGCGTCCGCTCTCCCCCGAGCACGTCGAGTCCGGCCCGGAGGCGGCCGGCCTGGTGGCCGGGGACGCCATCCACGCCTCGTACGAGTTCGGCGGCCGGCTCATCGGCACGATCGAGTCCTGGCGGGTCGGCATCGAGGAGCGCCCGCTGCAGCCGTACCGGCTGGAGATCCGCGGCACCGAGGGCATCCTGACGATCCGTGCGCCGTACGCCGACCACTCGCTCTGGTACTACCCGCTGCCCGAGGTGATCCCCGGCGGACCGGCGTGGGAGCGGCTGGAGACCGAGGAGATCCCGTTCTACGGGCGCTATCACCAGCTCGCGGCGGCCGACTTCATCGACGCGGTGCAGGAGGGCCGGCCGCCGGCCTGCAGCGGCGAGGACGGCCTGGCCGCGCTGGAGATGATCCACGCGGCGTACCGGTCGGAGCTCGCCGGCGGCCCCGTCGCGTTCCCGCTGGTCAACCGGGAGCACCCGCTCGACAAGCTGTTCGCGGCGGCCCACTGAGCCCCCGGGCGGTGCGGGCCACCGCGCCCGCACCGCCCCGAACCCGCACCGCCCCGGACCCGCACCGCCTCCGGGCAGGCACCGCCCCGCACGCGACCACGCTCGCCCCCGCACCCCGCACCCCGCGCCCGACCGCTCCGAGAGGAGTCCCGTGGACGGCACCCCACCGTCACCGCGCCCCGCCGCCACCATGCACCGGTTCTGGCTGCTCACCCTCGCCGCCGCCGTCTCCAAGCTCGGCAACACCTTCCTGAACCTGGCCATGCCGTGGACCCTGCTGGCCGACACCGGCTCACCGCTGCTGGCCGCCCTGAGCCTCGGGGTGCAGAACCTGCCGTACGTCGTCTCGCCGCTGCTGGGCGGCCTGGTCGACCGGTACGAGCGCCGCAAGGTCTTCCTGGTCTCCGAACTGGTCCAGGGCGTGGCGGTGGCCCTCATCCCGCTGCTGCTGACGGCCCACCGGATCGCCGGGATCCTGGTGCTGCTGCTGGTGGTGGGCTGCGCGAGCGTGGTGTCCAACCTGACCAGCGACTTCAGCCTGGTGCCCGCGCTCTCCCCGCCGGAACGGCTGGCCGAGGCGTACAGCGCGTACGCCTCGACCGTCTCGGTGGCGCGCTGCGTCGGGCCGGCGGTCGCCGGCGGCGTCCTCGCCGCGATGGGCCCGGCCGGGGCGCTGTGGATCGACGCGGCGACCTTCCTGGTCACCGCCGCGGTCGCGGTCACCCTGCCGAAGCAGCCGCCCGCCCCGGCATCGGCGGGCTTCCTGACCATGCTGTCGGAGGGCTTCCGGAGCTTCCGCCGACTGCCCGGCGTGGTGCGGCTCACCGTCGTCCTGGCGCTCTACAACCTCGGCGCGGGCAGCATGCCGGCGATCGTGGTGGTGCTCGCCGAGAACGCCTGGCACTGGTCGTCCGGCCGGGCCGGGCTGGTGCTGGCGGCGGGCGCGGCCGGCAGCGCGCTCGGCGCCTGGCTCGGCCCGCGGGTGCTCGCCGGGGCGTCGACCGCGCGGCGGGTCGGCTGCTGGTTCGGGGTGTGCGCGGTGGCCTGCGCCCTGCTGGTGCCGCCGTGGCCGGCGCTCACCGTCCTCGGGTTCTTCGCCCTGATGGCCGGCGAGGGCGGCATGAACGTGACGACCAACGAGTACCGGTTCCGGGCGATCCCGAACGCGCTGACCGGCCGGGTCAACTCCATCATGCGGGCGTTCATCGTCGGGGCCACGGTGCTCTCCTCGGTGCTGCTCGGGTGGTCGGTGGACCTCTCCGACCAGTTGCTGCGCCTCGCGCCCGCGCTGGTCGGCGCGGCCGCCGCCTGCGCGGTCTGGGCGGCCGTACGACCGGAGCCGGCCGCGGAGCCCGTCGCCGCCGCCGGCCGGAGTGAGGAGCAACGGGCGTGAAGTTCGAGGACCGTGACGGGCTGCGGGTCGCCGTGGCCGAGGCCGACGAGGCGCTGGCCCACGACTGGCGGGCCCGGCCGCCCGCCGCCGACGTGGTCCGGGTCAAGCGCCCGGACCGGGCCCGCTGGCCGGAGCTGGAGCGGGCGGGGTTCGTGGTCAAGCCCGGCTGGGTGAACTGGCGCGCGCCGCTCCGGGCCTCCGAGGAGGAGTACCTGGCCGCGCTGCCCGCCTCGGAGCGCCGCAACTTCCGGCTCGGCCGGCGGTTCGCCGAGCAGCAGGACGTCGCGGTGGTCGTCCGGGACGGCCTGACGGCGCACGAGCTGGACGCGTTCCTGGCGGTGTACGACGCGCAGATCGCGACCATGCCGCACGGCGTCGCCTACGCCCGGCGCCAGCAGGAGCAGGTGTGGGAGCGGCGCGCGGACTACGTCGCCGTGTACGCGCACCGGGGCGACGCCCTGGTGGCGGGCTGCCTCTGCCTGGTCCGGCCCGAGGAGTCGGTGCTGCAGCTGCGCTTCGCGGCCGCCGCGCCGCAGGAACGGCAGGCCCGGCTGCAGCGCGCGCTGTACCTGGCGGCGATGCGGGCGGCGCGCGAGCGCGGCCTGGCGGTGATGTCGCTGGGCAACGATCCGTCCCTGTACGGGCACGTGGCCGGGACGGGCCTGTTCCGGTTCAAGGCCCGGTCGGGCTTCACCCCGACGCCCTCGCACCTGGTCGACCCGGGCGTCGGCGGGGACGAGGCGGACCTGTTCCTCGGGCTGCGGGGCCTGTCCGACCCGTCGCTGCTGCTGGCGTACTCCGCGGGGGACCCGGTGGCACCGCTGCGGCTGCTGGTGCTGACCGAGGACGACGACGCCCGGGCGGCCGACGCGCCCGGGCCCGACCTGGCGCAGTACCGGGCGGGCTTCCTCGCCGGCGTGGCCCTCCACCCGGTCCGGCCGGCAACGGGCCTCCCGAGCCGGCCGGGCCACCAGGGCCGCTAGGGCCGATAGGGCCGCCAGGGCCGCCAGGAACAGCCACAGCCGACACCGAGCCCACCGAGCGCACAGGGCCACAGAGCCACCGAGCCCACAGGGCCGAAACAGACAGGAGGCGGTCACCACGATGGCCGGCGAACACGTACTGGTGGTCAACGGCGGGAAGGTCGAGCCGGTCGAACTGCTCCGGCAGGACCGGGGGTTGCGGATCTCCATGATCACCGAACCCGGCCACCGGCACCTCTACCCCGACCTCGAACACGTCACCACCGTCGACGACATCGGAGACCTGAAGCAGGTCCGCACCGCCGCCCTGGGCGTCATCGCCGCCCGCGGACCGGTGGACGCCGTGGTCGCACCGTCCGAGCGGTCCCTGCCGACCGGCGGCTACCTCCGCTCCTACCTCGGCCTGCCCGGGCTGCCCTTCGACACCGCGAACCTGTTCTGCAACAAGTACGCGATGAAGGCCCGGCTGCGGGCCCACGGCGTCCCGGTCGCGGCCGGCGCCCTCGCGCCGACCGTCGCGGAACTGCCCGCGGCCGCCCGCGCCACCGGCCTGCCGGTGGTGGTCAAGCCCGCCTTCGGCAACGGCACCGCCTTCACCCACCGGGTGGCCGACGCCGCCGAACTGACCGGTGCTCCGCTGCGCGCCTCGCTCGACCGGGCTCCCGGACCGTTCGTCGTGGAGGAGTACCTGGACGTCGCCGACGAGTACCACTGCGACGCCCTGGTCGTGGACGGAACGGTCGTCTTCGCGTCCGTCTCCCGGTACTTCCAGCCGGTGCTGCGCTCGCTCGGAGCACTCTTCGGCTCGCACACCGTGCCGGAGGAGGCTCCCGAGGTGCCGGTGGTCCGGTCCCTGAACGAGCGGACCGTCGCGGCGCTCGGACTGCGCGACGGGGTGACCCACCTGGAGGTGCTGCGCACCACCGACAGCCGCTTCCTGGTCGGCGAGATCGCCTGCCGGCCCGGTGGCGGCGGGGTGCCGCACGTGCTCGCCCGCAAGTACGGCATCGACACCCGCGGCCTCTTCCTCACCTCCGCCCTCGGCCGGCCGCTCGACCACGAGGTCCGCACCGCCGACGGCGTCCACTACTGGTGCGTGCTGCCGGTGCGGCACGGGACGGTGGCCGAGGTGTCCACCGCCGACGACTTCCGCGACCTCCCCGGCGTGCTGCACGTCGAGATGGCCGTGGCCCCCGGCGACACCGTCGCCGGGACGCTCTACTCGACCTCCATGGCGGGCCTGATCGTCGGCCGCACCGACCGGGTGGACGAGATCCCCGGTCTGCTCGACCGGATCCGCCGGAGGTTCACCATCCGGATCGAGGACGGCCCCGTCCGTCCCGGCCGGCCGACGGCGGGCGCGGCCCGCCCCTAGGACAGGAGACGCAACGACATGACGGAACCGACCGCACAGGAGTCCCTCGCCGAGGCGTTCGCCCGGGACGGCTACGCCATCGTGCCCGGCGTCCTCGACGCGGAGGCGGTGGCCGGCCTGCGGGACCTCTGCGGCCTGCTGCTGACCGGCGCGGGCAAGCAGGAGCTGCTGCCGCGCACCTTCCTGGAGACCCCCGAGCTCACCGACGTGCTGCTGCGCGACGAGATCACCGGCGCGCTGGCGCAGGTGCTCGGCCCGCGGGTGGCGTTCTACCCCAACCTGACGATCCGCAAGAGCCTCTACATCGGCTGGCACATCGACGAGGCCTTCGCGGGCGCCGGCCGGGAGTACGTCTGGACGCCGGGGTTCGCCCACGTCCAGGGCGCGATCTACCTCCAGGACAACGACGGGCGCAGCGGCGGCGGCATCGACGTGCTGCCCGGCTCCCACCTCGCCTCGGTGGACGGCTACGGCCGCTCCCGCCCGGACTACGACGCGGCCCTGGCCAACCCGCCGTCCGGCCGCGGACCGGTGCGGGTCGACAGCAAGGCCGGCGACCTGGTGCTCTGGCACGCCCGGCTGATGCACGCCAGCACCCCCGCCGCCCTGCCCGAGGAGAACGACGCCCCCACCAAGCTGGGCCTGTTCTTCAGCGCCGGCCGGCACGACGCGTACGAGAACAACCGCTTCCTCTCCCACCTGACCGCCAAGCGGGTCCAGTTGGAGGGCGGCGAGCCGGTCGTCTACGAGCGGCACGGGCAGGTCCTGGACATCCGGTACCCGGAGAGCTACCCCGACCGGGTGCGGGCGCGCGCCGACGAGGCCGGTGTCCACTTCGCCTCGTTCTGACCGGACCGACCACACCGACCACGCCGACCACAGCGGCCACCGACGGGAGTCCCAGGTGATCCACGACCCATCCACCCCCAGCCGCCCCCGACGGGTGCTCGTCGCCAACGGCACGTACGAGAGCGCCTACGGAATCGTCCGGTCGCTGGTGGAGTCCGGCGCGCAGGTCCACGTCGCGCACTCCGAGCGGGCCCAGGACGTGGCGGTCTCCCGGCTGATCGCCGGCGCGCACCCGGTACCGCCACCGCGCCGCGCCTACGACCACCTCACGGCGGAGGGCTCCGCGGTACTGCCGGACCCGTTCGCCGGCGCGGTGCTCGACCTCGCCCGGCGGATCGGGGCGGACGTGGTGATCCCCACCGACGACGACGAGGTGGTGGCGCTGGCGAGCCACCGGGAGGAGTTCACCGACGCCGGGATCCTCTGCACCGTCCCCGCCATGGCGACCGCGCGGACGATGATGGACAAGTACCTGGCCGTCACCGCCGCGGCCGCGGCCGGGATCCCGACCCCGCGCACGGCACGCGTCGACGACCTCGCCGGCCTGCGCGCGTTCGCGGCCGACCAGGGGTACCCGTTCGTCTTCAAGAAGCGGGTCTCCTCCGGCAGCAAGGGCGTCCGGGTGATCCGCTCGGCCGCCCAGCTCGACCGGGCGTACGAGGACTTCGCCGGCAGCCCGGCGATGGCCCAGGAGTACGTGCCGGGCGAGCGGGAGCCCTCGATCAACGCGATCCGGGACGCCGGCGGCGGCTTCCGCCTGGTGCTGTCGCTCCGCAAGCAGCGCTACCTCAACACCTCGGTCTCGACCTGCATCCGGATCGTCCCGGCGCTGCCCGAGACCGACGCCGCGCTGCGGTTCCTGGACGCGGTGGGGGCGGTCGGCTTCGCCGCGATCCAGGTCCGGGAGAACCCGCTGACCGGGGAGCACCTGTTCATCGAGTCCAACACCCGGTGGGGCGCGAACTCGCGGATGCTGCTGCCGCTGCTGCGCCGTCAGGGGTACCGGGCGATCGAGCACTTCGTCGCCGCCTGGGAGGGCGCGGGCCGCTACGAGGGCGCCACCCACCGGCCGGAGTCCGGGGCCGCGGTCTCCCCGGTGGAGGACCTGCTGGCGGTGGAGAGCTTCGCCCGCCACCGCCGCACCGTCGGCCTGCGCGGCGGCCCGACGATCGGCTGGGGCACCCTGGCCCGGGCCTACTGGGAGTCGTACGGCCGCTCGAAGCCGCTGGTCACGGACTACCTGTTCGCCTCGGCGCTGAGCGACCCGCGGGCCGCGGCCAGCACCCTGCGGCGGGCCTTCCGGGAGCGCCGCAGGGAGGACCTCTCCTTCCTGCCGCTCGGCGAGCTGACCGCCCGGCCCTGAACCGGCCCCGAACCGTTCCTGAACCGGCGCGGCCCCGCCGCCTTCCCCGCACCCCTTCGCCCCGCCGCCGACCCGGGCAACGCCCGGGCCCGGTGGCGGGGTTCGGCGGTCTCCGCCCGGGGCCGGACAGGCCCTAGACTGCCGCTCGGCCATCGGAAAGGGGCGCGGCGGTGGACACAGCGGGCCGGTACCGGCGGTTCACGACCATGGAGGCGCGCGGGCACTCCCCGGCGTACGAGCGGCTGACCGGGGCGATCGCCGACGATCCCGGCCTGCTCGCGCTGATCGACGAACTCCCGCCGGCCAAGCGGCAGCCCAACCTGCTGCTGGCCGCGGTGCGCTTCCTGGACGGCCCGATCGACGACTACGCCGCCTTCCGCGCCTGGACCGCCACGCACTGGGACACGGTGCGCGCCACGATGCTGGAGCGGCGGACCCAGACCAACGAGCCGGGCCGGTGCGCCGTCCTGCTCCCGGTGCTGGCCCGGCTGCCCCAGCCGCTGGCGCTCATCGAGGTCGGCGCCTCGGCCGGGCTCTGCCTCTACCCGGACCGCTACCGGTACCGGTACGACGGCGGGGCCGCGCTCGGCCCGGCGGAGAGCCCGGTCGTCCTGGAGTGCGACACGGCCGGTGCCGTGCCGCTGCCCGCCCGGCTGCCGGAGGTCGTCGGGCGGACCGGCGTCGACCTGAACCCGCTCGACGTGGCCGACCCCCGGGACGTGCACTGGCTGGAGTGCCTGGTCTGGCCCGAGCAGCGGCAGCGGCTGGCCCGGCTGCGGGACGCCGTGCGGATCGCGCGCGCCGAACCCCCGGCGCTGGTCCGCGGCGACCTCAACGAGACGATCCGCGACCTGGTCGCCGCCGTCCCGGCCGGCGCCACCCCGGTCGTCCTGCACAGCGCCGTCATCGCGTACCTGTCGCCCGGGGAGCGCGAGTCCTTCGCCGCCACCATGCGGGACCTGGGCTGCCCCTGGATCTCCAACGAGGCCCCGGGCGTGCTCCCCGCCGTGGACCGCCGGCTCCCTCCGGGCCCCTCCCCCGACCGGCTGCTGTTCACCCTCGCCCTGAACGAGCGCCCGCTCGCCCGCACCGGCCCGCACGGCCAGTCCCTGGAGTGGCTGACCGACCGGGGCCGGGCCGACTGACCACTGCAGGGGCTGACCACTTCAGGGACTGACCGCGTCAAGGGACGCTTCAGGGACTGACCGCGTCAACGGATGCTTCAGGGGCAGCGGACCACCTGGCCGGCCCAGGAGAGGCCGCCGCCGAAGCCGAGCAGCAGTACGGGGGCGCCGCCGGGCACCTCCCCGCGCTCGACCAGCTTGGACAGCGCCAGCGGGACGGACGCGGCCGAGGTGTTGCCCGACTCCACGACGTCGCGGGCGACGACGGCCCGGTCGGCGCCCAGGCGCTTGACCACGGCCTCGATGATCCGCAGGTTGGCCTGGTGGGTGACGACCGCGCCCAGGTCGGCGGGCGTGATCCCGGCCCGGCGGCACGCCTCCTCGGCGATCGGGGCGAGGGCCGTGGTGGCCCAGCGGAAGACGGTCTGCCCCTCCTGACGGAACTTCGGCTGCCAGCCGTCGTCCAGCCGGACGGCGTTCCCGCGGGTCGGGTCGGAGCCCCAGACCACCGGGCCGACGCCCGCGCCCGACGGGTCGTGGCTGAGCACGGCCGCGCCCGCGCCGTCGCCGAGCAGGACGCAGGTGGAGCGGTCGGTCCAGTCGGTGACGTCGCTCATCCGCTCGGCGCCGATCACCAGGGCGTGCCGGGCGGCACCGGCCCGGACGGCGTGGTCCGCGGTGGCCAGCGCGGTGCAGAAGCCGGCGCAGCCGTTGTTGACGTCGAAGCCGACGGCGGCGGGGATGCCGAGCCGGCCGGCCACCTGGGTGGCGATGCTCGGGCAGCGGTCCATGGCCGAGCAGGTGGCGACCACCACCATGTCGATCTCCTCGGGCGCCAGGCCGGCCGAGGAGAGCGCCTTGCCGGCGGCGACGGAGGCCAGGTCGGTGACCGACTCGGCCTCGGCGATCCGCCGGGTGACGATGCCGGTCCGCTGCCGGATCCACTCGTCGCTGGTGTCGACCAGCCGGGCGAGGTCGTCGTTGGTGAGGACCTTGGCGGGCTGGTGGTGGCCCAGGGCGGCGATGCGCGATCCCGGCATGTCTGCTCCTCCGTGGTGATGGGGCGTCACGCCGGGACTATAGCGTCCGAACGGTCGGACGCTATAGGGCTACCGCTGGCTACACTGGCGCGGTGAGCCCGAGAAGATCCGTCGCCGACGCCCGCCGGACCCGCACCGCGATCGTGCGGCGGGGCCTGGACCTCGCCTCCGTCGAGGGGCTGGAGGGGCTGACCATCGGCCGGCTCGCCACCGAACTGTCGATGAGCAAGTCCGGCGTCCTCGGCCACTTCGGCACCAAGGAGAGCCTGCAGCTCGCCGTCGTGGACGAGGGAGTGGAGCTGTTCGTCCGCGAGGTGGTGCGGCGCGCGGCCGCCGCCGACGCCGCCCCCGGACTGCCCCGGCTGCTCGTCCAGTGCGAGGCGTGGATCTCCTACCTGGAGCGCGACCTGCTGCCCGGCGGCTGCTTCTTCACCACCGTGACCGCCGAGTTCGACGACCGGGAGAGCGGACCGGTCCGGTCGGCCGTGGCCGTCAAGAACGCGGCCTGGCAGCGCGAGCTGCGGCGCCAGGCCGAGCTCGCCATCGCCGCCGGGCAGCTGCCCGCGGAGCCGGACGCCGAGCAGGTGGTGTTCGAGCTGACCGGACAGGTGCTCGCCCTCAACCACGCCCGGCGGCTCTACCGGGACGGGGCCGCCGGCGACCGCAGCCGACGGGCGATGCGGCGGCTGCTCGGACTGCCCGCATCGCCCGACGGGCGGACCGAACTGGCCGCGCTGCCGGAGCCCGAGGAGCGCTGAGGCCGAGCAGCACCGGAGCCGCACCCGGGCCGCGCGCGGCACCGGGCGTCGCTCAGCACCGGGCGTGGCTCAGCGCTGGAACAGCCCGTCCAGCTCGCCGAAGCCCAGGGCGCCGTCGAGCCCGGTCAGCGTCCCCGTGCCGAGCAGCTCGGCGGCGGCCCGGCGGGCGGCGGTGTACGCCGCCTGGGCCAGGCCGGTGCCGACGCTGATCCGCCGCACCCCGGTGGCGGCGAGCTCGGCCGCGGTCGGTCCGCCCGGCACCGCCATCGCGTTCACCGGCAGCGGGGAGGCCGCGCAGAGCCGGGCCAGCGCGTCGAGGTCCAGCAGGCCGGGGACGAAGAGACCGTCCGCACCGGCCTCCTCGTACGCCGCCGCGCGGGCCAGCACGTCGTCCAGCCGCCCCTCGGCCGGGCCGACCCCGAACAGGAAGACGTCCGTGCGGGCGTTGAGCACCAGCTCCGGCAGGCCCGCCGCGGCGGCCGCCTCCCGGGCGGCGCGCAGCCGCGCGGCCTGCTCGGCGACCGGGAAGAGCGGTCCGCCGACGGCCTCCGAGTCCTCCAGGTTCACGCCCACCGCACCCGCGCCGATCAGCTCCCGGACGGTCTCGGCGACGTCGACGGGCTTCGGGCCGTAGCCACTCTCGGCGTCGACGGTGACCGGCAGGTCGACGGCCGCGACGACCCGGCGGGCCGCCGCCACCGTCTCCGGCCGGCCGAGCCGCTGGCCGTCCCCGCGCCCGAGCGACCAGGAGACGCCGCCGCTGGTGGTGGCGATGGCGGCCGCACCGGCCGAGGCGATCACGGCGGCGCTGCCGGCGTCCCAGGCGTTCGGCAGGACGAGCACCCGGCCGCTCTCCCCCTCGGCCACCAGCCTCCGCAACCGCAGCGCCCGCTCGCGGAGCGCGGCGGCGGGGGTGCCGGAGGTGGTGTCGGAGGTGGCGTCGGTGGAGGTGGGGTCGGTGGAGGTGGCGTCGGTGGTGCCGGTGGGCTGGGTGGACATGCGGGTCACCGTCTTTCGTGCCGTGGTCGTGCCGTTCTCGCGCGGCGGCGGGCGCTGCGGCGAGTGCCGGGCAGTGGGGCGAGTAGCCTCCGGCATCGTGCGGCCCGGCCCGGGCGGCCTCCAGTGATTAAGCTGAGGCCGAATCTTGAGGGAGGGGGCCGGGTGCGGACGGCGCTGACGTTCTCGGCGAGCGACGTGGCACTGACCCGCTTCGCCGTCTCCCCGATGCAGGAGGTGGTCACCGGCCTGCGCGCCCTCGCCCACACCCCCGTCCCCGCGCTGCACCGCCGCTGGGCCGACCGGGTCCGGCCCCGGCTGGCCGCCGCCGGGCTCGACCGCGGCCCGCTGGCCACGATGGTCCCGCCCACCGGCCACCTGCCCGACTTCCTCAACCCCGCCCCCGCGGGCCCCGCCCCCGCGCTCGCCGAGGAACTGGCCGCGATCACCGCCACCGACGCCGCCCAGGTCCGGGCCGACCTCGACCTCCTGGCCGCCGAGCGCGGCGGCCGGCTGCCGGCCCCGCTGGAGCCGCTGTACCGCGACCCGCCCGCCCACCTCGCCCTGCTCGCCACCGAGATCGAGACGTACTGGCAGGTGGCCCTCGCCCCGTACTGGGACCGGATCCGGGCGCTGCTGGAGGCGGACGTGTTCCACCGGACCCGGCAGGCCGCCGAGCACGGGACCGCCCGGGTCCTGGACGACCTGCACGAGACGGTCCGCTGGGACGGGCGGTCGCTCCGGCTGGAGCACCGGCACTGCGCGGTCGACCGGCTGAACGCCGGCGGCGGGCTCCTGCTGCTCCCCTCCGCCTTCGCCTGGCCACGGGTGCTCACCCGGGTCCTGCCGCCCGACCCGCCGCAGCTCGTCTACCCGGCCCGCGGCCTCGCCACCCTGTGGGAGCCCCGCCCGGGCGCCGACACCGAAGCGCTGGCCGCCGTGGTCGGGAAGACCCGGGCCAGGCTGCTCGCCGAGCTGGACTCCCCCGCCTCCACCACCGAGCTCGCCGGCCGCACCGGCCTGTCCGCCGCCGCGGTCTCCCAGCACCTCACCGCCCTGCGCGCGGCCGGGCTGACCACCGCCCACCGGGCCGGTCACGCCGTGCTCTACGCCCGTACCACCGTCGCCGACCTGCTGCTCGACCCGGCCACCCCGGCGGGTGCACAGGCCTGACGGCCCGGGCTCCGCGGCAGTTCCCGTCGGCCGAAGGACGGTACGAATGGCCCCGCGCAGCACACCTCGGCGCACCCCCTCCTCATATGATCGGAGCGACATGCGCCATGCTTGGTGATGCAGAGCACTGTACGGAACTTGCGCCGACCGGCTTGACCGCCGGCCCGGCCGAGAAGGAGGAAGCACGTGGACGACGTTCTGCGGCGCGCCGCACTCTTCGCGGCACTCGACGACGAACAGGCCGGCGAGCTGCGCGCTTCCATGACCGAGGTCACCCTCGCCCGCGGTGAGTCGCTGTTCCACGAGGGCGACCCGGGCGACCGGCTGTACGTCGTCGCGGAGGGCAAGGTGAAGCTGCACCGCGCCTCGCCGGACGGCCGCGAGAACATGCTCGCCGTCCTCGGCCCCAGCGAGATGATCGGCGAGCTGTCGCTGTTCGACCCGGGCCCGCGCACCGCCACCGCGAGCGCGCTGACCGAGGTCAAGCTGCTCGGCCTCGGCCACGGCGACCTCCAGCCCTGGCTGCACGCCCGGCCCGAGGTGTCGATCGCGCTGCTGCGCGCCATCGCCCGCCGCCTGCGCCGGACCAACGACGTGATGTCCGACCTGGTCTTCTCCGACGTGCCCGGGCGCGTCGCCAAGGCCCTGCTCGACCTCTCCCGCCGCTTCGGCGTGCAGTCCGAGGAGGGCATCCACGTCGCCCACGACCTCACCCAGGAGGAGCTGGCCCAGCTGGTCGGCGCCTCGCGCGAGACGGTCAACAAGGCGCTCGCCGACTTCGCCGGCCGTGGCTGGCTGAAGCTGGAGGCCCGCGCGGTGGTCCTGATGGACGTCGAGCGGCTGTCGCGTCGGTCGCGCTGACGCGTGTGATGCCGCAGGGCCCGGACACCGCCTGGTGTCCGGGCCCTGCGCGCGCCGGGCGGATCAGATCAGCCCGTGCTCCTCCAGGTACTCCAGCTGGGCCCGGACCGACAGCTCGGCGGCCGGCCAGAGCGCGCGGTCCACGTCCGCGTAGACCCGCGCCACCACCTCGGGCGCCGTCCGGTGGCCGGCCTCGACGGCCGTCTCCACCTGGGCGAGCCGCGCGGCCCGGTGCGCGAGGTAGTAGTCGACGGCGCCGAGCGCGTCCGCGAGCACCGGCCCGTGGCCGGGCAGCACGGTCCGGACGCCGTGCTCGGAGGCCATCGTGTGCAGGTGGCGCAGCGAGTCCAGGTAGTCGCCGAGCCGGCCGTCGGGGTGGGCGACCATCGTGGTGCCGCGGCCGAGGACGGTGTCGCCGGTGAGGATCGCGCCGTCGGCGGGCAGGTGGAAGGTCAGCGAGTCCGAGGTGTGGCCGGGGGTGGCGACCACCCGCAGGTCGAGGCCGCCGACGTCCAGCCGCTGCCCGTTGGTCAGCCCCTCGGAGCCGAGCCGGTACGCCGGGTCCAGCGCGCGGACCTCGGTCCGGGTGAGCTCGGCGAACCGGGCCGCGCCCTCGGAGTGGTCGGCGTGGCCGTGGGTGAGCAGGGTGAGCGCGACGCGCTTGCCCCGCTGTTCGGCGGTCTCGATCACCCGGCGCAGGTGGCCCTCGTCGAGCGGGCCCGGGTCGATGACCACCGCGAGGTCCGAGCCGGGCTCGGAGAGCAGCCAGGTGTTGGTGCCGTCCAGCGTCATCGGGGACGGGTTCGGCGCCAGCACGCAGAGCGCCCGGGGGGTGGCCTCGCCGCCGATGGTGGCGGCGGGGTCACCCGGGAGGAGTCCGCTCACCGGCCGCCCTCGCAGGCGCGGTGCAGCGCGCGCAGCGGAAGGGCCCGGACGAGGGCGCGCTGCACGACCTCGGGGAAGGGGACGGGGCCGCTGTCGCAGGCGGGGACACGGGGCTGGAGGCTGCGGGCGGGCATCTCGGCTGCCGTCCGGCGAGCCACGTCGTTGTGGGTCATCGGGCGTCGGTCCTTCCTCGGGTCGGTGTGGTGGAACTCGGGGGTCGTGGGTCGCTGCCGCCGCGGTCGGCCGGTCCGCTGGTCAGTCGGGTCGGCCGGTCAGGCGGTCGGCCGGTCAGGCGGTCAGGCGGTCAGTCGGCTTCGGGAAAGTCTCCGTCGATGGTCAGCTCTTCATACCCCGGCCATCGAACCGTCATTCGGTCGCCCCGGACCTCGGCCCTGCCGAGGATCGGGTCCAGCGACCGGCGCGCGGCGACGTCCAGCGCCTCGGCGGCGCTGCCCACCGGCAGCAGCTCGCGCAGCACCGAGACGGTGGGCGGCAGCATGCCGAACCTGCCCTCCTCGTGGCCGCGGACCGCGTCGGCCGGGGTCAGCCAGGTGACCCGGTCGGCCTCGCCGACCTCCAGCGCCGCGCGCTGGCCGGGCGGCAGGGCGGCGACGAAGAACCAGGTGTCGTACCGGCGCTCCTCGAACTCCGGCGTCATCCAGCGGGCCCACCCGGCCAGCAGGTCGCTGCGGAGCAGCAGGCCGTGCTCGCGGAGGAAGTCGGCGAAGGAGAGCTCGTGGGCCTCCAGGGCGGCGCGCTCGGCGCTCCAGTCCCGGGGCTCGGCGGTACCGCCGTCGGCCGGTCCGGCCAGCAGGACGCCGGCCTCCTCGAAGGTCTCGCGGACCGCGGCGCAGACCACCGCCTGGGCGGTCCGGGCGTCCACCCCCAGCCGCTCGGCCCACTCCTCCGGTCCGGGCCCGGCCCAGCCGAGTTCGGCCTCGGCGTCGCGCGGGTCCACCCCGCCGCCCGGGTAGGCGTACATGCCGCCCGCGAAGGCCATCGACGCGCGCCGGCGCAGCAGGTAGGCCTCCGGCCCGTCGGCCGTGTCCCGCAGCAGCACCACGGTGGCGGCGGGCTTGGGCACCGGCGGGATCACCGCGCCGGACTCGACCGCCCGGATCCGGGCAGGCCAGCCGGGCGGCATCGGGAGCGTCGTTGCTCGATGGTCCATGCCCGGATGCTAAGCGCACGAAGGCGGGGTTGGACAGGCCCAACCCCGCCTCGCGACGGTTCGTAGCGCTTCGTAGCGCTTCGGAGCCCACCGGGGGCTCCGGAGAGCCCCGGCGCCCTGAGGAGGGTTCCGGAGCCCCGGGGGACGGACCGGGCTCAGGCCCCGGCCTTCACCCGGACCTGCAGCTCGACCTCGACCGGAGCGTCCAGCGGCAGCACGGTGACGCCGACCGCGCTGCGGGCGTGCACGCCCGCGTCGCCCAGCACCTGGCCGAGCAGCTCGCTGGCGCCGTTGACGACACCGGGCTGCCCGGTGAAGTCGGCGGCGGAGGCGACGAAGCCGACCACCTTCACGACCCGCTCGATGTTGTCCAGGTCACCGATCACCGACTTCACGGCGGCCAGGGCGTTCAGCGCGCAGATCTGCGCGAGCTCCTTGGCCTCCTCCGGGGACACCTCGGCGCCGACCTTGCCGGTGCTCGGCAGCTTGCCGCCCACCACGGGCAGCTGGCCGGAGGTGAAGACGAACTCGCCCGAACGCAGGGCCGGCACGTAGGCGGCGACCGGCGCGGCGACCGGCGGCAGGGTCAGACCCAGCTCGGCGAGCTTCTCCTCGACCTTGCTCATGCGTTCTTCTCCCGCTTGAAGTAGGCCACCAGCTGCTCCGGGTTCGGCCCGGGCACGACCTGGACGAGCTCCCAGCCGTCCTCGCCGAAGTTGTCCAGGATCTGCTTGGTCGCGTGCACGAGCAGCGGCGCCGTCATGTATTCCCACTTGGTCATGGCCAGACTCTAGACGAGCTGCCCCGGCGAGCCGCGCGGCCCGCGCGCGCGGGTGTGAGGTGGCCCACAAACCGGGCATGATTCAGGCCCGGTCCACCCGATGCTCCCGGCATCCGGCCCGGTCCCTGGTTACGCTCGCGGGGAGAGCACCTGCTCGCGGGAGAGCACCTGTGGGAGGGCACCTGGGCGTGCCGCCCGCGGTCGGCCCTCGGAAACGGACGGAGACGGAGCGTGGCACGCACCCCCGGCCAGGCGGCCCGGCGCGATCCCGACTGGGAGGGCGTCCGGCTGCACGTGGTCAGCGGCAAGGGCGGCACCGGGAAGACCACCCTGGCGGCGGCACTGGCGCTGGCGCTCGCCGCCGAGGGCAGGCGGACCCTGCTGATCGAGGTGGAGGGCCGCCAGGGCATCGCCGAGCTCTTCGGGATCGCCGCGCTGCCGTACGAGGAGCGGCGGATCGCCTCCGTCTCGCGCGCCCAGCTGGGACTGCCGGGCGGTGCGCCTCCGGACGGCGGACCGTCGGACGGCGGGCCTTCGAAGGGGGCCGGTGCCGGTGAGTCCGGCAGCGGAGAGGTCTTCGCGCTGGCCATCGACACCGAGCAGGCGCTGCTCGAGTACCTGGAGATGTTCTACAAGCTCGGCCGGGCCGGCAAGGCGCTGCAGAAGGTCGGCTTCGTCGACTTCGCCACCACCATCGCCCCCGGCGTCCGGGACGTGCTGCTCACCGGCAAGGCCTGCGAGGCCGCCCGGCGCAAGGGCCAGGACGGCAAGCGGGCGTACGACGCGGTGGTGATGGACGCGCCGCCGACCGGCCGGCTCACCCGGTTCCTGAACGTGAACTCCGAGGTGGCCGGGCTGGCCCGGATCGGGCCGATACACACCCAGGCGCAGGCCGTCATGCGGGTGCTGAAGTCGCCGGAGACCGCGGTGCACCTGGTCACCCTGCTGGAGGAGATGCCGGTGCAGGAGACGGTCGACGGCATCGCCGAGCTGCGCGAGGCCGCCCTCCCGGTGGGCGGGGTGATGGTGAACATGGTGCGGCCGCCGGTCCTGGACGCGGCCGCCGTGGCCGCGGTGGACGGGAACCACCGCGAGGAGGTCGCGCTGGCCCTCGGCGAGGCGGGCCTCGGCGGGCGGTCCCGCAAGCCGGACACCGTGCGGGCGGCGGTGGACCCGCTGCTCGACCCACTGCTGGAGCAGGCCCGGGAGCACGCCGAGCGGGTGGAGCTGGAGCGCGAGCAGCGCGCCGACATCCAGCAGCTGAAGCTCCCCACCTACGAACTGCCGCTGCTGGGCGAGGGTGTGGACCTCGGCGGGCTGTACCGGCTGGCGGCCGAACTGAAGCGTCAGGGGGCGGCGTGAGCAGCGGAGGCGTGCGCGGCGGAGGCCTGCGCGGCGAGGGCGTGGACGGCGACGGGAGCGGTGTGCGGGGCAGCGGGCGCCGGCTCGGCGTGGACGGGCTGATCGACAATCCGAAGACCAGGATCATCGTCTGCTGCGGCTCGGGCGGCGTCGGCAAGACCACCACCGCCGCGGCGCTCGGGCTGCGGGCCGCCGAGCGCGGCCGCAAGGTCGTCGTGCTCACCATCGACCCGGCCCGCCGGCTGGCCCAGTCGATGGGCCTGAGCGAGCTGGACAACACCCCGCGGGTGGTCAAGGGCGTCACCGGTGACGGAGAGCTCCAGGCCATGATGCTCGACATGAAGCGGACCTTCGACGAGGTCGTGCTGGCCCACGCCGAGCCGGAACGCGCCCGGGCGATCATGGAGAACCCGTTCTACCAGTCGCTGTCGGCCGGCTTCGCGGGCACCCAGGAGTACATGGCGATGGAGAAGCTCGGCCAGCTCCGCGCGGCCGAGGAGTGGGACCTCATCGTCGTCGACACCCCGCCGTCCCGCTCCGCGCTGGACTTCCTGGACGCGCCGAACCGGCTCGGGTCCTTCCTGGACGGCAAGGTGATCCGCATCCTGACCGCGCCGGCCAAGGTCGGCGGGCGCAGCGCGATGAAGTTCCTGAACGTCGGCATGGGCCTGTTCACCGGCACCCTGGGCAAGATCTTCGGCGCCCAGCTGCTGACCGACGTGCAGACCTTCGTCAGCGCGATGGACTCGATGTTCGGCGGCTTCCGCGAGCGCGCCGACCGGACGTACCAGCTGCTCAAGGCCCCGGGCACGGCGTTCCTGGTGGTGGCCGCGCCGGAGCGGGACGCGCTGCGCGAGGCGGCGTACTTCGTCGACCGGCTGGCGGCCGACCGGATGCCGCTGGCCGGGCTGGTGCTCAACCGGGTGCACGGGACGGGCGCGCCGCAGCTCACCGCGGAGCGGGCGCTGGCGGCGGCCGAGGCCCTGGAGGAGAACGGCTCGGAGAACTCCTCCCCCGAGGCGGAGCTGCTCGCCGCCGGACTGCTGCGGCTGCACGCGGAGCGGATGCAGATCATGGCGCGGGAGCGCCGCACCCGCGACCGCTTCGTCTCTGTCTACCCCGACGTGCCGATCGTCGAGGTCGCCGCACTGCCCGGGGACGTCCACGACCTGGACGGGCTGCGCGCCATCGGCGAGCGCCTCAGCGGGAACGGTGCCGCCTAAGCGCGGTGCCGTCGCGCGGGGCGTCGTCGAGCGGGGCGCCGTGCAGCGCGGTGCCGACGAGCGCGGGCCGCGGAGGAGAAGTGCTGCTCATCGGCCGGACGTGGGGCGTACCGGCCGTACGCGGGCGACCCGGCGTGCGTGGGACGCCCGGTGCGCCGGGGGCGGTCGCACCGCCCGGGACGGTCAGCCCGCCTGGGCGTAGTCCGTCAGTATCACGCCGGTGGCGAGGGACTCCTCGTACTCGGTGCGGGCCGTCTCCAGCAGCCGCCGCCACGAGATCACCGTCGGCCGACGGCGCAGCAGCGCCCGGCGCTCGCGCTCCGTCATCCCGCCCCAGACCCCGAACTCCACCCGGTTGTCCAGTGCGTCCGCCAGGCACTCCGTGCGCACGGGGCACCCGCTGCACACCGCCTTGGCGCGGTTCTGCGCCGCCCCCTGGACGAAAAGTTCGTCCGGATCACTAGTGCGGCAGGCGGCCTGCGCACTCCAGTCGTCTACCCAGCCCATGCCGGCGCCGTCC
Organism: Kitasatospora sp. NPDC127111; assembly: GCF_042677465.1. Taxonomy (NCBI): domain Bacteria; kingdom Bacillati; phylum Actinomycetota; class Actinomycetes; order Kitasatosporales; family Streptomycetaceae; genus Kitasatospora; species Kitasatospora sp. NPDC127111. The sequence continues at coordinate 14,290 of NZ_JBHXTG010000065.1, read as the reverse complement.
TCTCCCGAATCGAGGCTCCCCCACGGCGGCAACGGCATATTCACCGTTGCCAGTTGAGGACGTTACGGAAGAACGACAGCTTGCAACAGCCCCTTCGGGCTCAATCTCGAATGACCCGATTGGACTATGGGTATCGGTCAGCTCACTCGTTGGAGTGATCGCAGGTCGCAAGCCTTGCCAAGAACACGGGCACCACTCTCGCCACGCGCGTCGTCACGGAGCGCCACCAAAAACAGGGGTACAGCTGGCAACAGCTGCCTCAAAACCGCCCGAGAAGCGGACAATTCGGGCAATCCTCATCACTCACAAGAGTGAGTCATGCTGACGCACCGAAGCTGTCGCAAGCTTGTGACAAGCCTAGGCGAACACCTGCCCCGCCGGAGGCGATTCGGCAACGTAGGGTTCTCCCCATGGCACCGAAGCGCCCCCAGGCACCCCAGCCCCCAGGCAACACCGGAGCTCCGCGCGGCCAGCGCCGCGGGTCACCGCTGGAATTCGCGGGACACGGAGTGAAGTTCCTGGGTGTCAGCGTGCTCTCCGGAGTCCTGCTCGCCGGCCTCGCCCTGCCCGCCGTCGGCGCCATCGGGCTGACCGCCAAGGACACGGCGGAGAGCTTCGAGGACATCCCCGGCGACTTCAAGACGCCGCCGCTCACCCAGGCGACCCAGATCTTCGACGCCAAGGGCCAGCTGATGGCCAAGGTCTACGAGCGCGACCGCACCGTCCTCACCATGGACCAGATGTCGCCGTACATGCGCCAGGCCCAGGTGGACATCGAGGACGCCCGCTTCTACGAGCACGGCGCCGTCGACCTCAAGGGCGTGCTCCGCGCGGTCGGCAAGAACGCGGAGAGCGGCACCGCCGCCCAGGGCGCCTCGACGCTGACCCAGCAGTACGTGAAGAACGTCAACGTCGAGAAGGCCGGCGACGACCAGGCCGCCGTCCTGGAGGCCCAGCGCAAGACCCTGGGCCGCAAGATCCAGGAGCTGAAGGTCGCCATCAAGCTGGAGGAGGACCTGACGAAGGACCAGATCCTCACCAACTACCTCAACATCACCTTCTACGGCCACCAGGCCTACGGGGTCGAGGCCGCCTCCCAGCGGTACTTCAGCAAGAGCAACAAGGACCTCACCATCGCCGAGGCCGCCACCCTGGCCGGCATGGTGCAGAACCCCTCGCAGTACGACGCGGTGCGCTACCCCGAGAACACCGTCAAGCGGCGCAACGTCGTGATCGACAAGATGCTCGAGGCCAAGCACATCACCGCGGACCAGGCCAAGGAGGCCAAGGCCGCCCCGCTGGGCCTGAAGTTCAAGGACCCGCAGAACGGCTGCATCACCGCCAACGCCGGCATGGGCTTCTTCTGCGACTACGTCCGCCACGTGATCAAGCAGGACCCGATCTTCGGCAAGACCGCCGCCGAGCGGAAGAAGTTCTGGGACCAGGGCGGCCTGAACATCTACACCACCCTCGACCCGGACAAGCAGGCCGCCGCGCAGAACGCCGTGACCAGCAAGGTGAAGGTCACCGACCAGGTCTCGGCCGCCGCCACCATGATGGAGCCGGGCACCGGCAAGATCCTGGCGATGGCCCAGACCCGCCCGTACGGCCTGGACCCGAACAAGAACCAGACCGTGGTCAATCTCAACGTCGACGCCGCGATGGGCGGCGGCAACGGCTTCCAGACCGGTTCGACGTTCAAGCCGATCCTGGCCGCGGCCGCCCTGGAGTCGGGCATGGCGCCCACCCAGCCGTTCCCGTCCGAGAACAAGATCGACTACCCGTCGATGTCCACCTGCTCGGGCACCTGGAAGAACACCGACAAGCCCAAGGCCACGGTGAAGAACGAGTCCGAGAAGGAAGTCGGACCGTACGAGCTGAAGCAGGCCATGGCCCTGTCGGTCAACACCTACTTCGTGCAGATGGAGCAGCAGGTCGGCCTCTGCGCGATGAAGCAGATGGCCAACAAGCTCGGCATCACCCAGTCCGCGAAGGGCGACCCGTTCCAGGAGGTGCCCTCGATGGTCCTCGGCACGCTGGAGCTCAGCCCGCTGACCATGGCGAACGTCTACGCGACCTTCGCCGCCCGCGGCAAGTACTGCACCCCGGTCGCGATCAACAAGATCACCACGGTGGACGGCAAGGACGTGAAGGTCCCGCAGTCGACCTGCAGCCAGGCCTTCTCCGAGAGCACCGCGGACAACCTGAACACCGTCCTGCTGAACGTGACCGAGAAGGGCACCGCGGCCGCGCTCGGCCTCGACGACGGCCGGCAGATCGCCGGCAAGACCGGTACCACCGACGAGAAGAAGGCCGCCTGGTTCAGCGGCTACACCCCCTCGCTCGCCACCTCGGTCTGGCTCGGCGGCCCGGCCGGCGGCGTGAAGATGAAGAACATCACCATCGGCGGCAAGTACTACCAGGAGGTGTTCGGTGCCGACGGCCCCGGCCCGATCTGGCAGATGGCGATGAACCAGGCCCTCAAGGGCTCGCCGAAGGAGCAGATCCAGACGGCCAACATCCCGGACCCGGCCCCGAAGGTCGACCCGAACGCGACCCCGCCGGCCACGCCGCCGGGCGGTGACGCGGCCGCCGCGGGCGGCAACCCCGGTGGAAACCCGGGCGGCGGGAACCCCGGCGGCGGGATGATCGGCGGCGGGTTCACCTTCCCGCCGGGGATCATCGGCGGCGGGAACGGCAACGGGAACGGCAACGGGGGCAGGCACTAGCCGGCCCGGTCGGACGACGAGGGGCGCCCTCCGAGCGACTGCTCGGGTGGGCGCCCCTCCTTTTCCTGCCGCCTCCGGGCCCTACGGCGCCTGGGTCTGCGGGCTCTGCCGTCTCCGTCTCCGGGCCCTACCGGCCGGGCCCGGCCAGCGCCCGGTCCCGCCGTTCCGGTCAGCCGGCGAGCGCGGCCTTCACGGCGGCGGCCACCCGGCCGCCCTCGGCCAGCCCGTCCACCTTCGGCTTCACCAGCTTCATCACGGCGCCCATGCCCTGCGGGCCGGTCGCGCCGCTCTCGGCGACGGCGGCGGCCACGATCGCCGCCAGCTCCTCGTCGGTCAGCTGCTTGGGCAGGTAGCCGGCGAGCACCTCGCCCTCCGCCCGCTCCCGCGCGGCCTGATCGGCCCGGCCCGCGCCGTCGAACGCCTCGGCGGCCTCCCGGCGCTTCTTCGCCTCGCGGGCGAGCACCTTCAGCACCTCGGCGTCGGAGAGCTCGCGCTTCTCCTTGCCCGCCACCTCCTCGCTGGTGACGGCGGCGAGGGTGAGCCGGATGGTGGACGAGCGCAGCTCGTCCCGGTCCTTGATGGCAGCCGTGAGGTCCTCCTGCAGCTGCTCCTTGAGCGTGGTCATGGCCCCGAGTCTCCCACCTGGCGCGTTCGGCCGCCCGGCATTAACGCCGGGGGCTTCTCCGGGCGTCGGTAACTCCTTATAGTGGTTACGTGACTGCCACCGAGGAGCCGACCGCAGGGCTGGTCCTGCACTCGCCCGGGGGGACGCGGTACCTCTTCGACCCCGGGGCGCTCTGCCTGGAACTGCTCACCACCGGCGGGCCCGGCGACTACGCGCGGTACGAGGTGCTGCACCGGCCGGAGGACCTGGCCGAGTGGCTCGGGCAGTCCCGGCTGCGACTGCCCGCCGGCGAGGGCACGGGCCCGGATCCCACCTCGGCGGGCCTCGCCATCAGCCCCGACCAGCTGGCCGGCGTCCGCACCCTGCGGGACGCGCTCTGGCGCCTCGCCGCTGCGCGGGCCCACGGCGAGCCCGGGGCGGCCGGGGACTACGCCGTCCTCAACCGGGCCGCCGCCCACCCGCCACTGGTGCCGCAGATCGCCCCGGACGGCACCACCGCGCCTCCCCTGCCCGCCAACGGGGACCAGCTCGCCTCGACCGTCGCCCGCGACGCGATCGCCCTGCTCACCGGCCCGTACGCGGACCGGATCCGCGAGTGCGGCGCCCACGACTGCTACCTGATCTTCGTGGACACCTCGCGCCCCGGGCGGCGGCGCTGGTGCTCGATGGAGCGGTGCGGCAACCGCCACAAGGTCCGGGCCCTGCGCGCCCGGCGCGAGCGGCCGGACGCTCCGGAGGACCCGGCGGGCCAGGCGGGCCCGGCGGGCCCCGCAGGCCCGAACGCCCGAACCGAGGAGTGATCCGGATGCCCGACCGCACCCCCAGCCACCGCCCGGTGGGCCTCACCCGGGACGCCGGCTTCCAGATCGGCGTCTCCCGGACGCTGCCCCACCCCCCGGAGGCCGTCTGGGCGCTGCTGACCTCGCCCGCCGGAGCCGCGCTCTGGCTCGGCCCCGGCGCCCGCCTCACCGAACGGGTCGGCGGACCGGTCACCGCCGCCGACGGCTCCGCCGGCGAACTGCGCAGCCTCCACCCCGGCTCGCGGATCCGGCTCACCTGGCAGCCGGCCGGCCGGGACCGCGCCACCACGGTGCAGGTCACGGTCACCCCCGCCCACGGCGGCACCGTGCTCCGGTTCCACCAGGAGCGGCTCGACGACCCCGCGGAACGCGCCCGGCAGCGCGAGCACTGGCGGGCCGTGATGGACGCCGTCACCGCCGGGCTGGCGCCGCGCTGAGGCCGCCCGGCCGGGGCCGCCGCGCCGCGCGCCCGGAGTACGGCGGCGTGTCCCGGTGCGGCCACCGGGCGTTCACCAGCTGATCCGCCGTCTGAGAGCATGGAGCGATGCGACCGCTGTACTCCGTCCCCCTCGGAATCGCCGCCACCGGCGCCACCTGCCTCGCCTACTCCGTCGGGTACGAGGTCCGTTCCTTCCGGCTCCGCCGGGTCGACGTCCCCGTCCTGCCCCGCGGTGCCCGCCCGATCCGGGTACTGCAGGTCTCCGACATCCACATGGTGAGCGGGCAGGGCAAGAAGCAGCGCTGGCTGCAGAGCCTGGCCGGTCTCCGCCCCGACCTGGTGGTCAACACCGGCGACAACCTCTCCGACCCGCTCGGCGTCCCCGCCACCCTCGACGCGCTCGGGCCGCTGATGGACTTCCCCGGCGTCTACGTCTTCGGTTCGAACGACTACTACGGTCCGGCCCGCAAGAACCCGGCCCGCTACCTCCAGGCGATGCGCAGCGGCATCCACGGCATGAACAACCCCGACGGCACCGCGCGGCGCGGCATCACCGGCGCCGTCCACAACCCGTGGCAGAAGCTGCGCGACGGCTTCGACGCGGCCGGCTGGCTCGACCTCACCAACACCCGGGGCCGGCTGGACATCGCCGGCCTCGACATCGAGTTCACCGGCCTGGACGACCCGCACATCCGCCGCGACCGCTACAGCGAGGTCGCCGGCGGCCCGTCCGCCGACGCCGACCTCTCGCTCGCCGTCGTCCACGCGCCCTACCTGCGCGTCCTGGACGCCTTCACCGCCGACCGCTACCCGCTGATCCTGGCCGGCCACACCCACGGCGGCCAGCTCTGCGTCCCCTTCTACGGCGCCCTGGTCACCAACTGCGACCTCGACGCCAAGCGGGTCAAGGGCCTCTCCACCCACCAGGCCGGCGGCCGCCGCTCCTACCTCCACGTCTCCGCCGGCTGCGGCACCAACCGCTACACCCCGGTCCGCTTCGCCTGCCCCCCGGAGGCCACCCTCCTCACCCTCACCCCCGCCCGCTGACCCGCCCCGGACGCTCGCCGGGAATCGGATTTCGTCTCTCGGCGAGCGTCCGGTAGAGTTCTACTCGTCGCGAAGGAGACGGAGCGACAAACAGAAAGACCGGGGTGTGGCGCAGCTTGGTAGCGCGCTTCGTTCGGGACGAAGAGGCCGTGGGTTCAAATCCCGCCACCCCGACCCAGTAAGACCAGCTCAGGGCCGGTCTCCCGCAAGGGAGACCGGCCCTGACTGGTTTCGCAACGCTGGTGCGGACCCTTGGGGAGTGAGCCGGGGAGTGGATCATGGGAGGCCACTCCGGCGCGGCTTCTACTGACTCTCCCTCAGCAGGGTGTCGAGCGCGGCCACGGGTGATCGGGAACACATCCGCCGACGGGCGGCGAGCGCTTCCTCTCAGATCCGGGTCAGCCCCTCCATGAGTTCGTCGCGCATCTCCTGCGTGACGTGGGAGTAGCGGGCCCCGACAGAGCCATCGAGGTGGCCCATCCGCTCGTCGGTCAGCACCTTGGGCGTCTTCAGCCAGTCCAGCATCACCTTGTGCGCGTGGCGCTCGCCGTGCGCTGTGAGCCCCCGGGCGATCGGCAGCCAGCAGGCCTCCGCCCGTGCCGCCGCGCCTCGTCCCCGGGCGGGGACCCCGGGCCAGGGTTCGGCTAGCACCGGAACCGGGTGCGCAGGCTGCGGCGACTTCTTGGGGTACCAGCCCGTCGCAGCAGGCTGGAACAGCCACTGCGCGAAGCCGCTCCGCCGCCAGTGCGCCGCGTTCTCCCCGCCGGCGCCGTTACGGAGGTAACCGAGATCTGCGATGGCCTTGGTGACGCGCAGCCCCGTGACCTCCGGCACCGTCTCGGGCCGATTCAGCACATTGGAGACGGTGCCGGTAGAGACCCCGGCACGTTGGGCGACGTCGACAAGCTTCACGCCCGTGCGGCGCACCGCGCCGTTGGCGGCTCCGTGGCCGCTGAAGACGTAGGTCCGCCCGTGGCAAGCGCAGGGCTTCGGCTGGTTCCGCTCGATCTGCCTGGCCAGCAGGACGGAGAGGAAGGGCGGGGTGTCGATCGTGTGGTACGAGTCGTCCTTGGGCGGGCAGCGGTGCAACTACCCGTTGTCCAGCTCGTACAGCTGCCACTCGATCCGCACGCTCGTGGGCCGGACGTACTCCGTTTCCAGCCCGACCAGCTCGCCCCACCGCTTGCCCGTGGCCTGGCGCCATCCAGTACGCGCCTGCCTGCACAATCTTTCGTCAACTTGCCTACTGACCAGAGCAGTTACCAGTAGGATCGCCCCGTTTAGGCAGCCCGAGCGCGGAGCCACTGTGGACTACAACTACGAGTCACTCCTTAATCAGCGATTCCAGATGCTTTGCCAGTCACTGCTGGTGATCGATTACCCGGGGGTGCAGTGCTTCCCGGTAGGAATGGCTGATGGTGGACGAGATGCGACCGCTCGCACTAGTGGCCATGCCGACATAGTTTTCCAGGTCAAATTTACAGCCAAGCCCAGTTCGATCAAGAATCCGGTTAAGTGGATTACTGATTCCATCGAAGGCGAGCTTGAAAAGATTAAGCGCCTCCAAGAACGGGGCGTCACTAGGTACTTCCTAGTAACCAATCTCGCGGCAAGCGCGAATCTCGACACGGGGACGATCGATAAGGTTGATCGATACCTTCGGGAGCATGTCCCAATCGATGCGCAGTGCTGGTGGAGAGACGACCTCGATCGGCGCCTTGACTCGAATTATGACCTAAAGCTCAGGTATCCGTCTTTGCTTTCCGGAGCGGACCTCCTGCGCCTCATGATCGAAAGAATGGGGCCTGAAGAGAACCGTCGTCGCAGGCATCGCGCCCTGAACTCATACTTTGCACAGCAGTTTGAACAGGACTCCTCGATCAGGTTCAAGCAGGCGGATCTTCTACCCAGCTCACTCTTCAACCTCTTCGTTGATGTTCCAGCAGCACCGACTCTTAGCCCAGATCGCGACAACGATGACACTATCGGGTGCTATGTTGAAGCGGTAAATCGCAGAGTTCGGTTTGACGAGCGACAACCTGATGCTCGAGCGGCCGTAAGCACCTCAGCTGTTTATCGCGCGCTTCGAGGCGACACCACCGATAACCTGCCGCAAAGGCACTACTCTTTGGGCGAGCTTCGATCGCCACTAATAGGAGGCGCCGACCTCCTGCTAGATGCAGAGTTTATCGATGACTTCCCCCAGATTGTGCTAGAGGGTGCGCCTGGGCAAGGAAAGTCCACCCTTGCCCAGTACATCGCCCAGGTGCATCGCGCTCGCCTACTTCAGCACACGGATACAAAACTGCCCAGCTGGCACGCGTCATCTGCTGTCATGATGCCTTTTAAGATTGAACTCCGCGATCTGGCTTCCTGGCTAAACGGATTTGACCCATGGTCAGGAAAGGCAGGAACTCCCCATCAGGGGAAGAAATCCCTCGAAGGGGCGCTTGCTGCGCATGTAGAGAGATATTCTGGCGGACTTGACTTCAGTGTTTCCGATGTCGCATTCATCGTGGAGGAATATCCGGTCCTGATTATCCTTGACGCACTTGACGAGGTGGCAGATCTCGAAGATCGGAATAAGGTGGTCGAAGAGGTAACAGCCGCGACTGCGAGGCTTAGCCATAATGCGCGTCGTGTCCGTTTCCTCGCGACAAGCCGCCCGACGGCCGTGTCAAATGCACCTGCTTTCTCCCGTCAGCGGTTCCAGCACCTCAAACTCGCTGCGATTACCCAGGAGATCGCTCTTGAGTACGCCACTCGATGGGGGAAGGCGCGTAATCTCAAGGAGTTTGACATTGCCGAAATTCGTGACATTCTGTCGCAGAAGATGTCAGCGCCACATATGGCCGAGCTTGCCAAGAATACAATGCAGCTCTCCATTCTTTTGAGCCTGATCTATCACAAGGGGTCAAGCCTTCCCGATAAGCGGACGGAACTCTACGACGCATACATCGACTCATTCTTCAATCGCGAGGTCGAGAAAAGTCCGATAGTTCGCGAGAATAGAAACCTGCTCATCTCCATCCATCAGCACCTTGCCTTCTATATTCACGCTCGGGCTGAGGGAAAGCGCACCACAGGACGCATCGACCGAGACGACCTTCACGCAGTAATCCGAAACCGGCTTAGAGTTCTGCGGCAGCCTGAAAACCTGCTCGATGATCTTCTAACTGGAGTCGAGCGGGTAGTTGCACTTGTCTCGCGAGTCGAAGGCACTTTTGAGTTCGAGGTGCAGCCACTTCGTGAGTATTTTGCTGCCCGGTACCTCTACGACACGGCGCCCTACATTTCGGCCACGCAATCAGCATCAGGCACTAAGCCCGACCGGTTTGAGGCTATCGCCCCAAACCCCTACTGGCTGAACGTAACACGCTTCTTCGCCGGTTGCTTCACCATGGGCGAGCTCTTGGATCTCGCCGAACGTGTCTCAACTCTCTGCAAGAAGCCACAATCCCACGGTCTTAACTACCCTCGCGTACTAGCCCTGTCCCTTCTGCAAGACTGGGTGTTCTTCCAGTCAGTGCCGGCGACTGAACGTCTAATCGACAGTCTATTCGATCGCGCCGGAATCCGTTGGGCAGAGCGCCGTACACGTGGTTTTAGCGTTGGCATTTTCGATGAGTCGGATGTGGACGTTTTCCTTGTGGATAAGGCCGGCGGCTCCTATCTTGTAGATAAGCTGTGGCATATTATCGAATCCGAAGGACCAAGCGAGCGTGTCCGCGCGGCGTGCGAAATTATTCGTCGCCAAAATTCGAACGAATCTATTGCAGTGAGCAAGCTGTGGGCTCGTGGCTTTGAAGCCAAGAAATCGATTTTTGAAAAATCCCATTGGATCACAATCGGTGGATGGCTTGGAGTCTACTCGGAAATTCCGATCGAAAGTCTGGACCAGGATGAGAACGTCCTCCTAGAGCTCCTTCCCAGCCTTGTGGAATCCGGCGGCTCGTTTGATAGTTGCGATACTGAGATCAGGCGCATGGCGGCTGAATACGTTCTCTCGGATCCTGTGGCTGCCAAACCCAGTGGCCTTTTGAACAGGCTTTCATTCATAGTTAACCCGACAGTCTGGACGATGTATGTCCTAGGGCGATCGTCTGTTTCCGTTCTTCGGTTCTTGGAAAGTGTGCTAGGCGACTCACACCCTGAAGAGCGTCGGGAGCCGTATCCTGCGATCTCTCGCTTGGCTGCGCAGATGCTGCAGATGGGGATGCCCGAGTCTGAGAACAGCCTCGCCCCTTGGAGGGGGTTCCTAGAAATCTTGGAGGGCGAATTCGGGGAAACCTGGGCAGGTCTCTGCATTGGCATCGTTTCGGGCGCTGTGAGGGCCCCGCAGGAACGCGGAGCTGGCGCTGATAGGCTTTTTGACAGCAAGTTCCCATTTATCGACCGTGTGAGGAACGCCAAGCGGCGTGGTAAGCAGTCTGCCTGGTGGTCTACTCAGCTGACAGCAGCGGTATCCGGTCAAGAGAAGCTTACAGCGATTGCTACCGCATACGCATGGGCCGAAGCCGAGACAATCGCCGAGATTTGGCCGCTAATTCAATTTACAGTCGAGAGTCTCGATATCGGTGATTTCGATAGGCTCTGTCGATTCGTTAGGATAATTCCGCAATTCTCCCCTCGCTCCCGCAAGTCCATTTCATTGGCTCCTGGGATTAAGATCTTTGCGAGCACTGGCAGCCGGATGCAAGCACTCTTCTTTGAGCGCCTTGAGCCGGGCAGCGAGAAGGATGCATTCATCCTCCGGGCGGGCAAGATGAGCGACAACCCCAAGATGGCTGGCCTATGCATCGACTATGCTTGGGAGCGGTATCTTGCTGGAGCAATCAGCGATTCTGACTTCATTTCAGTAGTCGACCGCCAGTATTCGCCGGGAGTATTCCCATTCGCAGCTGGTCCGCGCTCCCATTTCAAAATTGGGAGGGCTATGCGGCCTCTTGCAGAAAGGGTCCTGGAAAGGCCCTGGGACATGCCGTCTGACATTCTCATGATGACGGAGATTTATTTCTCAAGGCGGAGTAAGTCGGTGAAGCCAGTGCTGAGGATTGCCGAGGAGCAAAATTGGTTCTGACCGCAGACAGAAAGAGCTGAATTGCCGGTTCCTAGTGGATTCCTCGCCTTGTCGTAGGTGATGACGGACCCTGGTCCCTGCGGTCCGACATTGGGGTGCGATACGCGCAGGGAGGCAGGTTCACTGCCCAGGAGCAACAGCGCCGGGCGGGGAGTGAGCCGGGAGTGGATCATTCGGCACTAGCCCTGCTCATCCGCGCGGAGCCAACAGAACCCAATGCATCCACCTGCTAGTCCGGGGATGCGCACAGGCCGCCGGGACGCCCGGATCTCATTCGGGACGAAGAGGCCGTGGGTTCAAATCCCGCCACCCCGACCCAATGCAGAGGCCCTGCCGGAGAAATCCGGCAGGGCCTCTGTCGTGTCTGTCGGCACGGAAGTACGGCAACGCGGCATCGCGGCGGCCCGGACGCCGCGGCCCGGGCCGGTCCCGGAAGCGGGAAGCGGGGAGAGTGATCGTGGATCAGAACCAAACGGTCCACCAGCGCCGGCGTCGGCAGCGGCGTCCTTTCGCCCTGGTGGTGGCAGCGGTCGTGGCGGGAGCCGTCGCCGTCGGGATCGGTGCGGCGAGCGGTTCGCTCGAATCCCACCCGGCGGCCGCCACCGAGGCCGTGGAAACAGCCACCGAGGCTGCGAGCCCGCCCGGGCAGCTCGGTGATCCGGCGGCGGCCACCAAGCCGGCGGGACCGGCCGGCCGAGGCGCGACCGCGTCAGGGAAGCCCGCGCACGACAACGGCAACCGCGTCCCGCTGACGGCCGTTCCGAAGAGCGACCCGGCCAAGGGACTGGTGTACACCGGGCTGGTCGTCGCGCCGGAGAACGACGCCTGCGCGGGCGAGCTCAAGTCCGCGGACGGTCTGTGCACCCACGGACCCGATGCCGCTCCCGAGGGCGTGGACATCCACAAGAGCGTCCCGCCGGTCGTGCCCGCCGCCGCGCCGGCCGGGCCCGGGTCGAGTTGAGCACCGACGAGAACGTCTCGCCGGACCGGGCCAGGTGGCGGTGGACGGTCTTGCGGTCGACGCCGAAGCCGTGCGCGACCTGCTGGAGTGAGCAACGGCCGGGGGGAGCAGCGCGTCGATCAGGTCCCGGATCCGGTCGACGTCGGCTGTGGGCCGGGGGCTGCGATCGCTTCGAGGTAATGGCGGGTGTAGGGCAGCAGCAGGGGGTCGGAGAGCTGGTTGGGGGCGTCGAGGTCGGCGGCGGCGCGACGGCGAGGCTGCGCAGGTGGCGGCTCGCCGCGCCCACCAGCAGTTCGGTGGACTGGCGGCCGGCTGGCCCGGCACTGAGTTGGAGGCCGAGCTGGAGGGTCGCCAGTCCGTTGGCCTCGGTGAGCGTTGCGCGCAGGGCTTCGTTGTGCAGGTGCTGGTGACGCATGATCACTTCCAGCGCGCTTCGGACGTCGGGCTCCTCGCGGGCGGCCAGGCCGATGGGGCCGAGGTTGGCCAGGCGTCCGTTCTCGGCGAGCCTGAGCCCGAAGTCCTCACAGCCGGTCGCCGCGGCCGAGAGCTCGATCAGGTCGACCGCCGCGTCCACGGGGATCCACGTGTTGGGGATCGCGAGGTCGGAGGCGTCGAGGCCCGCCGAGGCGAGGAGAGGCCGCGGATCGGTTCCCAGTGAGCGGACCAGCCCGACGTAGCCGTTGAGCACGGCGTTGCGAGTGAGGGGCTTCATGCGGCTGACGCTTCGCCAGAACTGCCGGTTCACCGACACCGGCGTCGGCACCGACGCCGGCGCGAACGGCCTGCTGTGGACCCTCGACCTGGGCAGCCCACGCTGACGGTCGAGGTCGTAGCAAGGTGTCGAGCGCCGACGCGGGCGACCCCGGCGACATCCGTCGGCCAGACGGCGTACGGGGAAGGCCCCGGAGAGCGAGCTCTCCGAGGCCTTCCCCGTTGGGCCGGCGCCGAGCGGGCGGGCCGGGCGGGCGCTTCAGGAGCGGCGGCGCAGGTGGCGGGCGAGGAGGACGGCGCCGGCGCCGAGGGTGGCGAGCGCCGCGGCGGCCGCGGCCGGGATCACGTTGGACTCGGCGCCGGTGGTGGCGAGCTCACCCGCGACGGGCGCGGTAGCGGGCGCAGTAGCGGGCGCGGCGGAGGAGGCGGCAGCCGGGGCGGCGGGCGCGGCCGGGGCGGCGGCGACCGGCTCGGCCTCGGTCACCGGCTCGGTGGCGGGCTTCACGTCGGTGGCGGGCTTGGTGGGGGCGGGGGCCTTGGCGGGGGCGGGGGCCTTGGCGGGGGCGACGACCTTGATGGTGGTCCCCTTGCCACAGAGGGTGGTCCCCCAGAACGGCGCGTCGCCCTCGTTGACGAAGACGCACGGGTTGATCTCGGTCGCGCCCAGCGGCGTGGCCGCGTCGTACGACACGCGCACCCGGGTCACCGTGGTCTTCCCGGCACCGATGCCGGAGTTGCGGCCCTGCAGGTAGACGCCCGTCGTGCCCGCGTCCCCGGAGACCTTCTTCAGCGTGGTCCAGGCGCCGTCGGCCTTGCGGACCTGCACGGTGGCGTGGGGGTCGGTGAAGAGCACGTTGCCGAGGTTGACGTAGGCGGAGGGGGTGGGGTTGGCCAGCACCGCGTCGAACTCGACCGGCTCCCCGCCGGCGACGGCCGTGGCGGGCACGTGGGCCAGCGAGCCGCGGATGGACTCGACCTTGATCGTCTTGAACTGCTCGGCCACCTTCACCCGCGATCCCGGCACGGTCAGGCCGGAACGCAGGTTGATCGAGTGGAAGCCGCCGTTGGTCGCGCCCTGGTGCGGCAGGCCCATCGGAGCGCCGATGCGCAGGTCCAGCTTCACGGCCTTGCCGGCCGCGACGGTGATGTCGTGCACCATGCCCTGGTAGCTGGCCGACTCGGCGTCCGCGTGGAACTCCAGCGGCACCGCCGTCCACCGGCCGGTCGCCGGGTCCTTGTAATCGATCGTGATCGCGTTCGACGGCGTGCCCGCCTCGGTCTTGGTCTCCAGCCCGAGCGAGAAGGTGGCGGTCTCGGTGCCGGTGTTGGTCACGGTCTCAGTGAACGCGACCGGCTGCCCGGCGAAGCCCACCGACGCCGGGGCCTGGACGCTCAACGTCGCCTCCTTCCCGGCGTCGGCGAAGGCGGCCTGCGCCAGCAGGGCGAGCGAGCCGCCGAGCGCGAGAACGCCGAGGGTGGCGGCGGCGGCGACGGTGCGGCGCGGACGACGGATGCGGATGGTGCTGGACATGGTTCCCCCCAGGAACAAATTGTCGTGGACATGCCGAACACAGGGGCGTGTGGCGACACTGGAAGCGTTTGGATGAGTGGGTGAGTGGCCGAGACGTCCCGCGAACCTGCCGGGTCACGGACGGAGGATCCCCCCGCCTTCGGAAGGTGGCCCCCTTCCGTGCCTCTCACTGAACTAGACGTGCGGCCCCCGCCGGGGTTGCAGGTCGATTCAAAAAACTTTCCGACCACGCCGTCCGGCCGGCCACCGCACCGCTCCACCGCAGGTCACAGGCCTCCGACGGTGGTCACGGAGCACCGGGCAGGGGCCGGAAAACGGCGCGGGCGGCCGGTCCGGTCTCAGTGGGTGAGGTGGGCCCGTTCAGTAC
>NZ_JBHXTG010000064.1:0-53080 GCF_042677465.1 Kitasatospora sp. NPDC127111 | reverse complement strand
CCGGCTGTAAGGATCAAGGAAATGGGCGGTTTTGAAGGCAAATGCCCGTTTTTTCAAGATCGAAGACGGTGGGGAAGTGGCCCGCGCCACAGCATCGGTGCTGTGAGGCCGGGCACATCGTCGACGGCGGGTGACGGTCGGTCGGCGGCGTGTGCGGGGTGGGTGGGGTGGCGGGCGGCCTCGCGGTGGCCCGCGCCACAGCCCTCACCCGACGCGGCCCGCATCCTCACCCACCGTGTGCGGAACGGCCGGGCCGTGGCAGCGGAAAGGGCTGCGACCCCGGCCGGAAGCCGGGGTCGCAGCCCTTCCGCGATGCGCTGAGTATCGGACGGGGAGGTGCGCGAGGAACGCGCGGGCGCGGTCAGCCCAGGAGGGAGATGCTGTTGCCGCAGATGTTGATCTGCGCGTTGATCGGGATCTGGATCTGGTTGCCGGAGAGCACGCCCGGGGAGCCGGTCACGATGCCGCTCGCATAGGCGTTGCCGGTGTTGATGCAGACGGTGCCGGCGCCGTCGGCGAGGAGCGCCGCGTCGCCGGGGGCGGCCACGAAGGCCGCGGGCGCGCTGTGGGCCGAGGAGGCGGAGGAGCCGCAGTCGGCCGCGAGGGCGGGACCGGCGGCGATGACGGCCAGCGCGGCGCTGAGGCCGGCGGCGATCAGGTACTTCCTGGTGTTGGTCATGCCGGAAGGAATAGCCAGCCGACACGCAGGACACGACACAATCCGACCGAACTACCACTCGAACGCAGGCACGATCGCCCCCCGATGCAGCAGCCCCGCCACCCGGGCGGCGTACGACGGCACCCACCGGTCCCGGGGCCGCCGCCGGAACGGGCGGCCGTCCGACGATAAAGTTCGTGACCATGACGGAGACCCCGGCCGGCACCGCCACCACCACGACGTCCGGAAGCGACCTGCACCTCGAGCTGCCCACCACCGGGGGCCGTCGTGCGGCGCTGATGGCGGCCCTGCGAGAGGCGATCCGCAGCGGCCGCCTCGCGCCCGGCACCCGGCTGCCGCCCTACCGCACCCTCGCCGCCGACCTCGGCATCGCCCGGAACACGGCCGCCGACGCCTACGCCGAGCTGGTCGCCGAGGGCTGGCTCACCGCACGGCAGGGGTCGGGCACCACCGTGGCGGACCGCGCCGCGCCGGTCGCGCCCACCCGCGCCCGCCGGGCGGCGCCGCCGCGCCGGCCCGCGCACGACCTGCGGCAGGGGCAGCCCGACGCCTCCTCCTTCCCGCGGGTCGGCTGGCTGGCCGCCGGCCGCCGGGCCCTCACCGCCGCACCCAGTGAGGCGTTCGGGCCGGGCGATCCGCAGGGCCGGCGCGAGCTGCGCGCCGTGCTCGCCGACTACCTGGCCCGCGCCCGCGGCGTGCGCACCGACCCGGAGCGGATCGTCATCTGCTCCGGGTTCGCCCACGCGCTGCGGCTGCTGTTCGACGGGGCGTCCGCCGTCCTGCCCGCCCGCGACAGCGGCCCGCTGGCCGTGGAGGCGTACGGGCTGGCCTTCCACCGCGGGCTGCTGGCCCGCGCCGGCGTGACCACCGTGCCGCTGCCGCTGGACGAGGACGGCGCCCAGGTCGGCAGACTGTCCGGGCACCCGGACGTCCGGACGGCGCTGCTCACCCCCGCCCACCAGTTCCCGACCGGCGGGCCGCTGCACGCCGCCCGGCGCGCGGCGGTGATCGACTGGGCGCGGGGGAACGGCGGGCTGGTGCTGGAGGACGACTACGACGGGGAGTTCCGCTACGACCGCCAGCCGATCGGGGCGGTCCAGGGGCTCGACCCGGAGCGGGTGGTCTACCTCGGGACGGTCAGCAAGAGCCTCTCGCCGGCGCTGCGCATCGGCTGGATGGTGCTGCCGGACGACCTGGTGGACCGGGTGCTGGCGGCCAAGGGCGAGCGCGAGGGCTGGTCCAGCGCGCTCGACCAGCTGACGCTCGCCGAGTTCATCGACTCGGGCGGCTACGACAAGCACGTCCGGCGGATGCGCCGCCGCTACCGGGAGCGCCGCGACCACCTGGTGGAGGCCCTGGCCGCGCGGGCGCCGCACATCGAGGTGTCCGGCATCGCGGCCGGTCTGCACGCGGTGCTCCGGCTCGCGCCGGGCACCGAGCGGTCGGTGCTCAAGGCGGCCGCGTACCGGGGGCTGGCCGTGGACGGGCTGGCGGACTACCGGCACCCGCAGACGGGACCGGACGCGATGCCGCCGACGGACGGTCTGGTGGTCGGGTACGCCACCCCGCCGGACCACGCCTACCAGGCGGCGGTCACCGCCCTCTGCGACATCCTCCCGCCGTCGGCCTGAGGGCCGGGGGGCGACCGCTCGCGGCGGCGGGGCGGCGGGGCGGCGGGCGCGGCGGCGAGGGCGCGCCCGAGGGGCCGGGGGCCGGCCGGCCGGTGGGCCGGCGGGCCGGACGGACGCGAAAGGGCGCCGTCCGGAGAGCGCCGGCCGGAGGGTAAGGGAGACCGCCGCGTCCCGGGGCGGTCCGGGGGAGGCCGAGCGTAGGCAATGACCCGCCGCGTCCGCTCCGCTGTCATGTGCCGGTACGGGCCGGGGCGGAGCGCGGCCTCCGAGGCGGCGGCGGCTCCTACGCTTCCTGGTCATGCGCAGAACACATGTGAGCCGCTTCGGCCTTAGCGCGATCCTGGCCCTCGTCGTCGGTCTGCTCCTCTCGGCCGCTCCCGCCCACGCCGACACCCCGCTGCTCGCCGTCAGCGCCGACAGGGCGACGGCGACGCCGGGCTCCTCGGTCACCCTGACCCTGACCCTGACCAACCCGCACGACACGCCCGTGCAGTTCGTCTACCAGTCCATCCAGCCGACCTACGGCACCACCCAGACCGCCGGGCTGAAGTACGCGTTCTCCGCCTGCGGCGGCAACGTCAGCGGCTGCGACACCGGTGCGACCAGCGGCCTGGTCCACCACACCGTGCCCGTCGCGGCCGGTGCCACCACCACCGTGACGCTCACCTACGACATCGCCGCCGACTCGGCCTGCGGCTCCGGCGCGCGGATCGACTTCTACACCTACGTCTACGACGAGTACCAGGCCGGCGCGGCCACCGACTCCGGCATCTTCGACGTCCCCGGCAGCGAGGTCACCTGCTCCTGAGCCGTCAATCCGGCTCCTGAACCGTCCCCCCGCCCGGAAGGCAGCCGGGAAACCCGCTGCCGCCCCCCGAATCCCCGTCAGGTGCCGGCCGCCCCCGTACCGGCACCTGACGGGCCGTCCGCGTGACTGTCGGTGCCGGATGGCAGGCTTGGCCCCATGGCCGAACCGCTGACCACCGACGCGCCCGGGCCCGCTCCCGCGAGCGGGTCCGCAAGCGCACCCGAAAGCGCACCCGACGCCCCCGCCCGGGCGTGGATCGCCACGACGAGCGAGACCGCCGGCGAAGTCGGGCTCCCGATGCCCTACGCCGTGCACGCGGCGATCCGTGCCCGGGCCGACGCGGAGACCGCGCCGCTCGTCGACGCGTTGCTCCGCCCCTCGCTCGCCCTCGAACCACTTCTCCCCGACGCGGACGCCGGCGCCGCCCCCGACGGCCCCGCCGCCGCCCCGTCGGCCGGGCGGCTGGGCGGCCTGCCCGCGCTGCCCGAGGGCACCGAGTGGCCGGAGTTCGCCGGCCGCCCGATGCAGTTCGTCGCCCAGCTCGACTGCGCCGGACTGGCGGAGGCCTTCCGCACCACCGGCGACGGCGGCGACTGGCCGTTGCCCGGCGAGGGTCTGCTGCTCTTCTTCCACGACGAGTGGATCTCCGACTTCAGCGGCCGTGGCTGCCGCGTCCTGCACGTCCCCGCCGGCGCGCCGCTCCGGCCCGCGCCGGAGACCGAGCTGAGCACGCCCGTCGTTCCGGCCGTCCCGGTCCGCGCCCGGTGGCAGCTCTCGGCGCCGTCGTACCAGGACCGGGAGCTGGAGAACGTCTTCCCGGACGACTTCATGATCGCCCTCGACCTCGCCTCGGACTTCCGCGAGCTCCTGCCCGATCCGGACGTCCGGGTGCTGGGCTGGTGCGACACCGACTCCGGGCGGCCCGCCGGCCACCGCCCGCTGCTCCAGATCGAGAACCGGGCGCTGGACGTGGACTGGGGCGAGTGCGTCAACGTCTCCTTCTGGATCACCGATGAGGATCTGGCGGCGGGCCGCTTCGACGAGGTCCGGCAGGGCTTCGAGGTGGCCTGAGCGGTGGTCCGGAGGCCGCGCGGGGCCTCGGGGCCCCGCTCCGTCCGGGCGGGGGCGGGGAGCCCGAACTAGTCTGCTAGGAGGGAGGCGGACCCAGGTCGCGGGGCGGTGAGGCGGACGTGGCAGCAGCAGAGGAAGCAGACGCACCGGACACACCGGACGCGCCGGATGAACCGGACGAACCGGAACCCCCGGTGGCGGAACTGCTGCGCTCACTCCGGGCCCATCCCTCCCGGATGCCGGAAGAGCTCGCCGTCTTCGGCGTCCGCCACCGCGGGCCGCGCGCCGCCCGCCGGGTCGCCGCGCTGCGGGCGGCGCACCCGGACGCGCCGCCGGGCGAGCTGGTCCGGCGGGTCGTCGACCGTGCGCGGCGGGTGAGCCAGAGCGAGGGCGCCTTCATCGGCGGACCGTTCCTCTGGATGGCCCCGTTCGCGTTCTGCACCGCCCTGCTCACCCAGGGGCAGCTGATGCTCGAACTCGCCGCCCTCGCCGGAAAGGACCCGACCGCCCCCGCCCGGACGGCCGAGCTGCTGGTGCTCCAGGGCGCCTACCCGGACCTCGCCGCCGCCGAGCGAGCGCTCGCGGCCGGCCCGCCCGCCCCCGAGGGCGGCGGTCGGTGGCGCGGGTTCATGTCACTCGTCTGGCGGATGGCCCGGCTGCTCGGTCTGACCACGGAGGACGAGGAACCGCCGCCCTCGCGCTGGCGGACGGCCGCCGAGTGGGGGTTGGTCGTCCTGGTCTTCCTGATCGGGACGATCGCGCCGCTGGTGTGGCTGCCGTACATGGGGTTCTCCTACCACCGGGCCACCAACAAGCTCGCGGCCCGGGCCGTCGCCTTCAACTTCGGCGGCGACCCCTCCGAATGGTCCGAGGCGCACCGTGACCGGACCGACCCGGGCATCGTCGCGGCCGCCGCCCGGGCCGTGTACTCGCTGCTCGTCCCGGTGGCGGCGGTGGTCCTGATCGCGCTCACCGACATCCGGCTGGCGGGGAGCCGCTGGCCGGTGCTCGCGCTCGCCCTGCTCGCGCTCTCCGGTGTGGTCGGCGTGCTCTGGTACCGGCGCCACCGCCGCCACCGGAGCGACGACTGAGCAGGGGGTCGCACCGCCGGACCGGGTGCTGGGAGGCCCGGGGTGATCCTCGGGCGACCATCCCGCCCCCTCCGCGCCCGGGCCGTCGGCCGGTTCGTCGCCGACCGAGGTCAGGCTGCCCCGGGGGCCGTGGGGGCCGTGGGGGCCGTGGGGTGCGGCCGGGGCGGAGGGCGACAGTCGTGCGAACGGGCCGTGAACACAAGAGAGTTGACCGTACGGAGGGGAGGCCGGGGCCCGAAGCTGCGGGCGGTGCCCGGGCACCGGCTGGCCGGGCTGCCGCGGCTCGCCGACGCGCCGGCCGGGCTGCGGCACGAGACCGCGGTGGTCGCCGCCGTCCTGCCCTTCGAGGTCGACGACCACGTGCTGGGGGCTGATCGACTGGCGCCGCGTGCCGGACGACCCGATGTACCGGCTGGCCCTCCCGCACCGGGACATGCTCCCGCCCGAGATCCTCGACCGGATCTCCCGGTTGATCTCCCACGGCGCCCCGCGCGAGCGGTTCGCCGCGGCGGTCGCGGCCGCGCGGCGCGCGCAATCCGCACCCGGGCGGGCAGTTGGAGGAGAACGTCCCGGAGTTGGACGGCCGGCCGGTGCCCGGGCTCCAGCACGAGTACCGGGAGACCGTGCTGCGCTTCCCTCGCCCAGGGCCAGAGCTGCCACGCCTCCTGCGGCTACTGCTCCCGCTGGGCGCGGTCCGGGCGGCGGTGGCCCGGATCCGCTCCACCGGTGCCGTCCGTTCGACGGTCGAACGCGTGTGCCGGAGGCCCGCCGTCCGGGGCCCGGGCCGCGGGTCTTCGCGCAGCTCCGTTCGGATGGAGGGGATCGTTCCAAGGGGCGGGCGATTCGCATGCACAGGAGACTCGAAGCTCCGTCTAGGGACGGTCGCCGGATTCCAATCGCCGCATGCGCGAGATTCACCCTATCGGGGGGCACTCGGCGTTCGGTCGCGGCTGCTCGGCCGTCGGTGATCTAGGGTTCCCGGTGGGCCGTCCGAGAGGGCGGAGAGCAGAGCGCTGCCATCGCCAACACCCCCACCATGACGCCTATCTGACGATCCGACACAGCTCGTGTGTCGGGCACTTCGGCGTGACCTGACCAGATGAGAAGGAGACCCTGCCGATGCCGGTGGACACCAGCCCGGAGACACAGCAGGTTCAGCAGCAGTCCAGCCTCACCACAGCCGCTGCCCGCAATCTCGCCACCACGACCAAGTCCGCGCCGCAGATGCAGGAGATCACCTCCCGCTGGCTGCTCAAGGTGCTGCCCTGGGTGCAGGCCGCCGGTGGCGCCTACCGCGTGAACCGCCGCCTCACCTACACCGTGGGCGACGGCCGGATCGAGTTCATCAAGACCGGTTCGGAGGTCCGGGTCATCCCTCGCGAGCTGGGTGAACTCGCCCTGCTGCGCGGCTTCGACGACGACGACGTGCTGATCGCCCTGGCCGACCGCTGCGAGCAGCGGGACTTCGGCCCGGGGGAGGTCCTGGCCGAGCGCGGCGAGGCCGCCGACCGGATCTTCCTGATCGCCCACGGTAAGATCAACCAGATCGGCACCGGCAAGTACGGTGACGAGACCGTGGTCGGCGTCCTCGGTGACGGCGACCGCTTCGGCGAGCAGGCGGTGCTCGACGCCGACGCCGTCTGGGAGTTCACCGCCAAGACCGCCACCGCCGGTACCGTGCTCTCGCTGCCGCGTCGCGAGTTCCAGGCCATCCGGGACGGCTCCGCCGCCCTCCAGGACCACATCCGCGAGTTCCTCGCGCTGCCGCTCCAGCGACAGAACGAGCGCGGTGAGGCCGAGATCGCCATGTCGGCCGGCCACCGGGGCGAGTACGAGCTGCCCGGCGCCTTCGTGGACTACGAGTTGAAGCCGCGCGAGTACGAGCTGAGCGTCGCCCAGACCGTGCTCAAGGTGCACACCCGGGTCGCCGACCTCTACAACCAGCCGATGAACCAGACCGAGCACCAGCTCCGGCTGACCATCGAGGCGCTGCGCGAGCGCCAGGAGTACGAGCTCATCAACAACCCGGAGTTCGGCCTGCTCAACAACGCCGACTTCGACCAGCGCATCCAGACCCACTCCGGCCCGCCCACCCCGGACGACCTGGACGAGCTGCTCAACCGGCGCCGCGACCCCGACTACCTGCTCGCCCACCCGCGCACCATCGCGGCCATCGGCCGCGAGCTGAACGCGCGCGGGCTCTACCCCCACCATGTCGACCTCGGCGGGCAGCAGGTGCCGGCCTGGCGCGGGGTGCCGATCCTGCCGTGCAGCAAGATCCCGATCACCAAGGAGAACACCAGCTCCATCCTGGTGATCCGGACCGGCGAGGACAACCAGGGCGTCATCGGCCTGCACCAGACCGGGATCCCGGACGAGTACCAGCCGAGCCTCTCGGTCCGCTTCATGGGCATCAACGAGAAGGCGATCATCTCCTACCTGGTCAGCGCCTACTACTCGGCCGCGATCCTGGTGCCGGACGCGGTCGGCGTCCTGGAGAACGTCGAGATCGCGCACGGCCGCCACTGACGGTCGCGTCCGGTCGTCGGCGGGCGATGCCGTCGGCCGGGGCCGGGGCGCACCCGGCACAACCGAGGGCGGTCCGGCCGTAACCCGGCCCACCGCAAGATCGTTTCACCTGATGTCGGACGGCCCGCCCTTCGAGGCGGGCCGTCCGGTGTCGGCCCTCCCGCGCCGACCGATCCCCTGACGACGATCCCGACGATCTGACCATCCGACGAGTCGACAGGTCGACGAGTCGATGAACGGGTGAGCCGATGAATCGGCGAGCCGACGACGCGGCTGACCGACGACGCGACGATGTGACGATCCCGACGATGCGAGAGGTGCATGGAGCCCGTGTTGCAGCGACAGCGGCCCCAGCAGCCGCCACGGATACCGGCGGGCGGGCAGCCGTGACCGCAGACCTGATCAGGGTGACCGGCGAGGACGGCGGCGCCGCGCGCGGCCGGCGGGCCCGGCTGGCCGGTGCGGCGGCCGGAGTGGCCGCGCTCTGCGCGCTGCTCAGCGGCGCGGCCGGTGCCAGGGCCGCGGAACACGGCGGCGGGGGCAAGCCGCACGGCCCGGTGGTGGAGACCTGTGTCGACACGGAGACGGACGTCTCGGTCTCGGTGGGCAAGGGGGGCGTGGACGTCGAGGTCGACGTCGAGGTGGGGGTCGGCGTGACGGTCGACCTGTCCGGCGTGCTGAACCCCAAGCCCGGCGACAAGCCCGGGGACGGCCACGGTGGGAAGCCCGGGGAGAAGCCCCGGCCCGAGCCGCACCCGCACCCCAAGCCCGGGCACCCGCACGAGCACCACCACCCGTGCCCGAAGCCCACTCCGACGCCCACCTGCCCACCCACACCCACCCCGACCCCGACGCCGAAACCCACCCCCGCGCCCACCCCGCCACCGGCTCCCGCGCCGGCACCGCCGGCCGCGCCCACCCCGACGCCACGGCCCACCCCGCCGCCCGCGTCCCCCCGGCCGACGCCGCGACCCGCGCCGAAGCCGACCGCGCAGCCGGTCGTCCCGCCGCCCGCCCCCGAGCCGCCGGCTCCGTCGGCCACGCCCGGCCCGCCGGCTCCCAGTCCGGTCCGGCCGAGGCCGGTGGCCAAGCCGGTCAGGCTCCCGCAGGCCGCGCCGGCACCCGAACCGGAGCGCCACCACGGCACCTCGCCGACCAGGACGATGCTGCTGGTCACGGTTCCCGCCGTGCTCGCCGCGGCGGCCCTGCGTCCGCGCGGCGGTCGAGGTGGCCGCGGCGGCGCCGGCCGGTCCTGACGGCCTCGACCGCGGCGCTCCGCCACGGCGGATCGTTTCGCCGCCCGAGTACCCGGCCCGGTCCGAGCACCCGCCCGGTCCGAGGTCCCGGTCCGGTCCGGGTACCAGCCCGGTCGCCGTCCCTGATCCGGTCCGCGGCCCGGTCCCGGGCGATGAACCCGGCGCCGGACCGGAACCCGCCCCCCCCCGATCAGGAAGCCGCCCTGCCCCGGAACCGCCGGGCCCGGACAGCCCGGGCCCCGGCGGGTCCGGCGCCGAGCGGTCCCTCCGACACCCAACAACCAAGTAGCAGAAGGGAGTTCCCATGTCCGAATGGTTGGCGCTGGCCATCGCCATGTCGGCGGCCTGCGCCGTCGTGGTGGCGGTGGTGCTGCTGAGGCACCGCCGGGCCAGCGAGGACGAGGACACCGACGAGACGCCCGACGTCATCGAGTACATGACGATGATGATCGGCGTGGTCTACGCGATCGTGCTCGGCCTCGCCATCGCCGGCGTCTGGGAGGCGCGCGGCGCGGCCCAGGACGACGTGCTGCGCGAGGCACAGGCGCTGCACGAGGTGAGCGAGCGCGCCCAGGTCTACCCGGTCGAGTTCCGCGACAAGGTCCGGGCCGATGTGGACGCCTACGTCTCGTACGTGGTCGACGTCGAGTGGGCGTACATGCGCGAGCACGGCGAGATCTCCGAGAAGGGCACCGAGCTGCTGGGGAAGTTGCGCGAGGACGTCGCGACCCGTACCCCGGCCGGCGACCTGGAGGCCCAGGCCTACCAGCCGATCATGGACCGGATCAGCACCACCGACGAGGCCCGCAACGCCCGCGGCCAGAACGCCGGGCCGACCATGCCGGGCGTGGTCTGGTTCGGCCTGATCGTCGGCGCCCTGGTGACCGTGGGCATGGTGTTCGCGCTCCAGATCCGGCGCTCGACCCGGGAGTTGTTGCTCGCGGGGGCGTTCAGTGCGCTGATCGCGTTCCTGCTCTTCCTGATCTGGGACTTCGACGACCCGTTCGGCCGGAGCGTCTCGGTCACCACCCAGCCGTTCACCGACCTGTTCCCCAGCCTCGGCGGTGGTCAGGACTGACCGTCCGCGGGGGTGTCCGCAGGGGCCGTGACCTTCGATAATCTGATCGAGCCGTCGGGGGCCGGCCCCGTCGGCCGTCGTACCGAAGGGACCGTGAACCGTGGTCTTCCCGCCGCCCCAGCCACCCGCCGCCCATCCGCCGTCACGGCCCGCGCGGGCCTGGTGGTGGCTGCCGGAGAAGGAACGCCGGCGGCGGCAGCTGCGGCGCAAGGAGTGGCTGGCCCACAAGCGGCGGAACCGCAAGAAGAAGGACCGCGACTGGTCGGACGGGTGTGACGCCTGCGACTGCTGCGGCGACGTCGCCGACCCCTGCCTGATCGCGCTCGTCCCGGTGATGACGGTCGCCGGCGTCCGGTTCGCCCTGGGCGGCGGCCGCCGGGCGGGGCGCGGCGCGGCCGACCCGGCGGCGCCGGCTCCGGGCGGCTTCGCGGCCGGCGTGCTGTACGGCGCGGTGCGGTACTACCGGACCGAGATCAGCCCGAAGCGCCCGGCCTGCTGCCCGTACACGCCGAGCTGTTCGACGTACGCCGTCCAGGCGCTGCACCGGCACGGTGCGGTGCGGGGCGCGCGGCTGACGGCCGGCCGGCTGCTGCGCTGCCGCCCGGGTGCGGCCCGCCGCGGCAACGGGGTGGACCCGGTGCCGGAGCGCTGACGGCGGACCCGAGGACGTCGGGTGGCCGGCGTCCCGACGCGGCGACCGGGGGCCGCACGGATCACCGCGATCCGTGCGGCCCCCGCGCTGCGGGCGGTGCCTCGGCGCAGGCCGCTGTCCAGCGCGTCGAGCAGGGTGCCGGAGGCGTCGTCGTTCTCCAGCGAGAAGGCGAACATCCCGGCCGGGCCCCTGTTCCTGGCGTACGCCCCGCGCGCCCGGACGGCCTGCGGGGTGTCACCCGTCCAGAAGTCGGTGCCGTCGTAGCTCCACGAGCTCTCGGTGACCTGGTCCCAGTGGGTGTTGGCGGCGGTGGGGTTGAGCTCCTTCCAGGCCGCCAGGCCGGCCTCGGCGCTGAGCGGCCTGGCCGGGGTCGGGCCGGTCGCGCCCTGGTAGCGGCCGAAGTCGGTGCCGGCCGGGACGCCCGTCCAGCCGCGCCAGTAGAACGGGACGCCCAGCACCAGCCTGGCGGTGGGGAACCCGCCCGCGATCCCGTACTCGGGCAGGCCGGTGGTGTACGCGGTGAGCGTGGTGTCCACGTTGTACTTGCGGGTGCCCGGGGTGCCCGGGGTGCCCGGGGTGCCCGGGGTGATCGGCGTGGTCGGGTGCTCCGGGCTGTCGTGCAGCGGGTCCTGGTGGTTGGTCGGGCCCTTGGCGTCCCAGGCGCCGTGCATGTCGTAGGTCATGACGTCGGCGTAGTCCAGGTACGCGCCGATCCGGTCGGTCTCCAGCTGCGCGATCTTCCTGGCCGCTCGGCAGCGCCGCGGACTGGACCGATATTCGCCGTCAAGGGGTCCGCCCGTCGGCCGGCCGGGAGTCGCCGCGCCGGTACGGTGGCGTGCGGGGCGGCCCGCCGGACGGTGCGGTCCGCCCGGACGGAGGAGGAGCGGATGGACCACCAGGACTGGGACGAGCGCTATGCCGCGAGCGAGCTGGTCTGGGGTGCCGAGCCGAACCGCTGGGTGGTCCGGGAGCTCGCCGGCCTCACCCCCGGCCGGGCCCTGGACCTTGCCGCCGGAGAGGGTCGTCACGCCATCTGGCTGGCCCGGCAGGGCTGGCGGGTCACCGGCCTCGACTTCTCCGCCGTCGCCCTCCGGCGCGCCGCCCGGCTCGCGGCCGGGCTGCCCGCCGACGTGGCCGGCCGGCTCACCTGGCGCCAGGACGACGCCCGCACCTTCACCGCCCCGCCCGAGGGCTACGACCTCGTCGTCGTCGCCTACCTCCAGCTCCCCGCCGACGACCGGCGGGCCGCGCTGCGCCGGGCCGCCGCCGCACTCGCCCCCGGCGGCACCCTGCTGGTGGTCGGCCACGACACCACCAACTTGACGGAGGGCGTCGGCGGCCCGCAGGACCCGCGCGTCCTGTTCACCCCGGACGACGTCCTCGCCGACCTCGCCGACCTCATCGACCCCGCCGGCGCCGCCTTGCACGCCGTGCGCGCCGAGCGGGTCCGCCGGCCGGTCGGCGTGGAGGCCGGCCACCGCCGCGCCACCGAGGAGGCCGGGGGCGGTGGAGGCCGGACCGAGGCGGTCGACGCGCTGGTGCGGCTGGAGCGGGCCGGCTGACGCGACCCTCCTCCGTGTGCTCGGATGATGTGGTGTCGATCCTGTGAACGGGGTACGGGGTCTTCCAGGAACGGGCGTCGCGTGCGGAGGAGTCGACTGCCGGGGTGACCGCTACGAGGCCACCTCTACAGTGCTGTAGATTCAAGCGCGCAGGTGCAGGAACGAGGAGGGCACGAATGAGCGTTTCGCTGGCCAAGGGTCAGAAACTGAGCCTGGAGAAGCCGGGCGGCGGGCGGTTGGGCCTGGTCCGGATGGGCCTCGGCTGGCGGGCGGCGCAGAAGAAGGGGTTCTTCGCCAAGCTGCTGGCCTCGCAGGAGATCGACCTGGACGCCTCGGCGGTGATGTTCGCCGAGGGCAAGCCGGTCGACGTGGTCTTCTTCCAGCACCTGCAGAGCAACGACGGCTCGGTCCGGCACAGCGGCGACAACCTGACCGGCGGAGCCGGCGACGCCACCGACGACGAGTCGATCACGGTGGACCTCACCCGGGTGCCGGCCGAGGTCGACCAGATCGTCTTCACCGTCAACTCCTTCACCGGCCAGACCTTCCAGGAGGTCGAGAACGCCTTCTGCCGCCTGGTCGACGAGCAGACCGGCGCCGAGCTGGCCCGCTACACGCTCACCGGCGGCGGCCCGTACACCGCGCAGATCATGGCCAAGGTGCAGCGCACCGCCGGAGGCTGGCAGATGGCCGCGATCGGCCAGCCGGCCAGCGGCCGGACCTTCCAGGACCTCATGCCGGAGCTCGTCAAGCACCTCTGACGGCCCACCACCGGCCCGGCACCGCCCCACCGCCCCACCGCCCGCCGGGTACGGCCGCGGCCCCGGATCAGCGGCGCGGGGCCCGTCCGATCTCCCCCGGACGGACCCCGCGCCCGCCCCGGCCCCGCCATACACCTCCGGTCCCACCCCCGGGCCGGCCCCTCGGCCGTCCCCGGCCGCGCCAGACGCGTTCGCGGTCGCCCGTTTCTTCCCGGTCCCGGCCTCGAACGATCAGGTGAGCGCCACCGCCAGGACGCTCTCGGGGAGCGCGACGCAGACCTGGCCCCCCGGGGTGACCGCGAGGTCGCGCACCGGGCGACCGAGGCGCAGGTCCGCGTGCTCGGCGGTGACGGGACCGTGCAGGCGGAGGCGGATCAACCCGTCGGACCAGGCGGCGGCGGTGAGCAGGCCCTTCGGTGTGCCGGCGGATGGCCCAGTTGTTCAGGAGCTCGTCGGCGAAGCCGGCCAGCGACGCGGCACAGGCGGGGCGCGCGGGGGTCAGTCGAGCAGGGCCCGGCCCGCCGGGCGGCGGCCCGCCTGCAGCGGCGGGACGTGCGCGGTGGCGGCGCGTTCGGCCTCCGGTTCGGACGGCTGCCGGTAGGTGGGGTTGTGCCAGAACCGCAGGGCGCGGTCGTGGGTGTCGGTCTGCCAGGCGCCGGCGACGGCGTGCGCGGGGACGCGCCCGGCGGGGTGGAGATTCGGGGAGGGCTGGTGAGCGGGCGGCGGCCGTGGGGATCCGGGAGGTCCGGATCCCCACGGCCGGTGGCCTCAGCGCGCGGAGGGCGAGGGGGCCGCTGCCGACGGGGAGAGGGTCGCCGACGGCGAGGGCGCCGCCGACGGGGTGGCCGAGACGGTGGCGGTGGGCGCCGGGGTCGGGCAGCCGGGGCCGGTCGGCGTGGCGGTGGCGGTGGCGGTGGCGGTGGGCGTGGCGGAGGGGGAAGCCGTCGGGGACGGCGTGGAGGTGGGTACCGGGCAGCCGGTGGGCGTCGCGGTGGGCGTGCCGGTCGGCGTCGCGCTTGGCGTCGTGCTCGGGGTGCCGCTCGGCGTGGCCGTGGGCGTCGGGGTGGCCGAGGGGGACGGCGCGGAGGTGGGGGTCGGCGTCGCACCGGGCGTGCCGCTCGGGGTCGCTGACGGTGTGCCGGAGGGGACCGGCGCGGGCGTCGGTGCGCTCGACGTGGCGGTCGGCGTCGTCGGCGTCGTCGGCGCGGTCGTGGCCGCGGGGGCCGGCCGGTTCGGGGTGGTGGTCGTGGTACCGGAGCCGAAGTGGGCCATCCAGTTCCTGACGGTCCGCAGGTACTCGCCCGAGTTGTTGTAGCCGAGGACGGCGCGGTCCAGCTGGGCCGGGTCGGCGAGGTCGCGGCCGCCCGCGCAGAGGTAGCGGCCGGCGGCCTCCGCGGCGTCGAAGACGTTGTTCGGGTCGGCCTGGCCGTCGCCGTTGGCGTCGACGCCCCAGGAGGCCCAGGTGGAGGGGATGAACTGCATCGGGCCGACCGCCCGGTCCCAGACGCGGTCGCCGTCGTACCGGCCGCCGTCGGTGTCGGCGATCGCGGCGAAGCCCTTGCCGTCCAGCACCGGGCCGAGGATCGGCCGGTACGTCGTCCCGGCGGCGTCCACCGCGCCGCGGCCGGCCTGGCCGGACTCGACCTCGCCGATCGCGGCGAGCAGCTGCCACGGCAGGTGGCAGCCGGGCGAGCGCTGGGCCAGCGCCGTCTCGGCCTTGCGGTAGGCGGCGAAGACGGTCTCGGGCAGGGCGGGCCCGGTGCGGAACGGCCCCGCGGACGGGTCGCCGGGCAGGCCGCCGGCGGGCGGCTGCGGCAGCTGGACGGGGCCGCCGCCGTCCACCGGGGTGCCGGTGGCGCCGGGCGTGTTGGCGAGCGTCGGCTGGGTGCCGCCCGGCAGGGTGACGCCGGGCAGCGTGGCGGGGACGGAGACGGGCACGACCGGGTCGGTGGCCGGTTGCAGCGGGCCGGCCGCCGCGACCTGGGAGAGTCCGAGGCCGGTGACCTGGGAGCCGGTCAGCGCGGCGAGCGCGGTGAACGCGGCGGCCGTGCCGGTGACCCGCTTGCCCAGCCGTATCCGGCGCGTGGTCCGCCCCGCGTCGCGCCGTCCGGCGTTGCCCTGCCCTGCCGTCATGCCGTGCCCCTCCCCGTGACCGTCCCGGACCCTCGGGGAACGGACTGGCCGTCAGCATCGTGCCCGCCGGTGCATGACACGTCCCGTTCCCGGGACGATTAGTATCACGACGATCTGACGGGACGGCGGTGAGCGGTGGGTGTCCCGGGCGCCACGGGTGGAGGAACGCGCAGGTCACGGCGGTCCCGGGGGCCGGCGGTGGGCGGGGTGCGGGCGTCAGAGCGCGATCAGCATGCCGTCCTCGGCGACGGCCGCGCCCGCCGCCGCCAGGGCCCGGGTGAGGGCCTCGGTGCCGGGGGAGCCGGGGTGGGCCAGCGGGTTGGTGTTGTTGAGGTGGGTGTAGAGGTAGCGCGGGCCGGGGTGGCGGGCCAGGTGCGGGAGCGAGTCCCGGACGGCGAGGTGGCCCATGCCGCGGGAGGAGCGGGCACCGCCGGTGTGCCCGGCGAGTTCGTCCTCGGTGCTGAAGGTGCCGTCCAGGATCACCACGTCGGCGCCGGCCACCGCCCGGTCCAGCTCCGGCGTCCACGCGGCCAGCCCGGGCGCGTACACCGCGCTCGCCCGGCCGTCGGCCGTGCTGAACCGGAAGCCGGAGACCCAGTCCGTCCGGCCCTCCCAGCCCTCGCCGGGAAGGTCGGCCGCGTAGCGGGGGAGTTTGCCGCCGAGCGCCAGCGGCTCGGCACGCAGCCCGCCGGCCAGGTCGACGGTGCGGCCCGGGGTGAGGGTCTGCCAGCCGGCCTTGGTGTACGGCGCGAGCAGCGGGCCGGCCGGGAAGGCCGAGTGGAGCGCGTAGCGGACCGGCAGGGTGGCGTGCACGGTGAGCTCGGCGGCCTCCCGCAGGGTCAGCAGGCCCAGGGTGTGGTCGAGTTCCCCGCTGGTCAGCAGGACGCCGCGGAGCGGGGTGTCCCGGGTGCCCGGCGCCGGGGCGAGTTCGGGGGTGGCGAGCAGTTGGCCGCGCAGGTCGGGCGAGGCGTTGACCAGGTACCAGGCGGCGCCGTCCGCGCTGACCGCCAGGCAGTCCTGGGTGCGGGCGGCGCCGGTGCGGCGCGCGGTGGCGCAGCCCGCGCAGCCGCAGTTCCACTGGGGCAGCCCGCCGCCGGCGGCGGTGCCGAGGATCCGGATCTTCAGCGCATCCTCCGTGGGACGGGGGCCGGGTCGTCCACGGGGTGCGGCCCGGTGACCAGGTGGTGGTGCGGGGAGAGCCGGCAGGCCGGGTCGGTGGCGCCGGCGTCGCCGGTGAGCTGGTACGCCTGGCACCGGCAGCCGCCGTGGTCCAGCTCGCGCAGCGCGCAGCCGCGGCAGGGCTCCGGCATCCAGTCGGTGCCCCGGTACCGGTTGAACGCCGGCGAGTCGTGCCAGCTCGCGGCAAGGCCGTCGGTGACCGCGTTCGGCAGCCGCAGGCCGGGCAGTTGGGCCGCGGCCAGGCAGGGCAGCACGGTGCCGTCGGGCGCGACCACCAGTTGGCGCCGCCCCCAGCCGTCCATGCAGGGCTTGGCGGTGCCGCTGTGGTGGTCGGCGGCGACGTGCACGATCTCGATCCGGTCGCCGTGCCGCTCGCGGGCGGCGGCCACGTCCCGTTCGGCCTGCCGGACCTGCGCCTCGCCGGGGGCGAGGTGGGCCCGGTTGCGCCAGGCCCAGCCGTAGTACTGGGTGTGCGCGAGCTCGACCCGGTCGGCGCCCAGCGCGACGGCCAGGTCGGCGAGCGCGCCGAGCCGGGCCACGTTGCCGCGGTGCAGCACGGCGTTGACGGTCAGCGGCAGGCCCGCGCCGGTCAGCAGCGCCGCGGCGGCGAGCTTGCGCTCGTGCGCGGCGAGGCCGGCCACCGTGTCGGCGCGGCGCGGGTCGGCGTCCTGGACGGAGAGCTGGACGTGGTCCAGCCCGGCGTCGGCGAGTTCGGCGACGCGGGCGGCGTCCAGCGGCAGGCCGCTGGTGATCAGGTTGGTGTAGAGGCCCAGCCGGTGGGCGTGGCCGACGACGGCGGCGAGGTCCCGGCGGAGCAGCGGCTCGCCGCCGGTGAGATGCACCTGCAGGACGCCGAGCCCGCGCGCCTGGTCGAGCAGGCGCAGCCACTGGTCGGTGTCCAACTCGTCCCGGTGGCGGGTGAGTTCGAGCGGGTTGGCGCAGTAGGTGCACTGCAGCGGGCAGCGGTGGGTGAGTTCGGCGACCAGGCCGAGCGGTGCGGGCGTGCGGACCGGGGCGCCGGGCAGTCCGGCGGCCGGCCGCGCGAGGGCCGGGGCGCCGGTGCCGTCCAGGGCGAGCAGCCGGCGCCCGGCGAGGTCGGCGAGCAGCTCCCGGACCTGGCCGGCGTCCACCCCGTCGTACTCGGCGGCGAGTTGGGCGGTGATGCCGTCCGCGCCGCGCCGGCCGTCGCAGTGGCGCAGCACGGCGGCCGCCGTGTCGTTGAGCAGCAGGACGCCCTCGGGGTAGAGCAGCGCCGAGCGGTCGCGGACCGGGTCGTGCACCAGCCGCACCCCGCGCCGCAGCCCGGGCACCAGATCGGTCCGGGCGGGGGCGCTCACCGGTCGGCGCCGTAGTCGACGGCGTCCAGCATGGCGCGCAGCACCTCGCACTTGAACGCCAGCGCGTCCAGCGCGGCCTGCTGCTGGGCGGGGGTGACGCAGTGGTCCAGGACGAGTTCGAGGGTGCGGGCGCTGTCCTTGCGGGCGGTGGGGATGCGGTGCTCGAAGTAGGCGTACCCGGCCGGGTCGATCCAGTCGTAGTGGGTGCGCCAGGCGGTGACCCGCTCGGCCATGTGGTCCGGCGAGAACATCTCGGTGAGCGCCGCCGCCACGCCCTCGGTCCACGGCCTGGTCTGGCAGAAGTGCAGGTAGCCGTCGACGGCGAAGCGCACCCCGCGGGCGACGTGCCGCTCGTCGAGGACCTCGGCGCGGTCCAGGCCGACGGCCTCGGCGAGCACCAGCCAGTCCGCCAGCCCGCCCTCGTGGTCGCTCGGCCCGTCCTGGTACGGGAGCCGCTCGACCCAGGCCCGACGGACGTCCGCCAGCGGGCAGTTGGCGATGATGGCGGCGTTCTTGCGGGTCAGGCACAGCTGGTAGTACCACCGGTTGGCGACCCAGCGCCGCAACTCCGGTGGCGTGCAGCCACCGGAGTGCAGGCGCAGGTGGAACGGGTGGGTGTCCCAGTACCGTCCGCGCAGGTCGTACAGCCTGGCCGCGAACCGCTCGCGGGTCAGGGGCTGGGTCACCGAGTGGTCCGCGCGGCGTAGGCGGTGACCTCGGCGCCGGTGCGGTGGCACTCGACCGCGGGTGCGGTCCAGGCCGGCTTGGCGGTGCCGGCACCCGCCGGGCGCGCGGGCGGCGTGGCGGTGGCGGGGCGGGGTGTGGTGGCGTGCATGGGGTCCTCCTCGGTACGAGGCCGGGTTGGGGTGGGGCGGCGCGTGCGGCCCCGTGGGTCAGGACGCTACGAGCCGCCGGGCCCGGCCGCCGGTCCAACCCGCGCGATCCGCGGACAAACGCGCTCGAACGGGTGACGGACGGGGCCGGGCCGTGGACGGGAGCGGGACGGTCAGCTGCCCGCGCGGCGCCGAGGGCCGGACGGGGCCGGGCCGCCGTGGGCCGGAGCGGGACGGTCAACTGCCCGCGCGGCCGAAGGCTGAACGGCGCCGGGCCCTGGGCCGGAGCGGGACGGTCAGCTGCCCGCGCGGCCGAAGGCGATCAGGTGGCCGTCCTTGGTGCCGACGAACACCCGCCCGTTGTCCGTCGCCGGGACGGAGAACCTGCTGACCGTGCCGAGGGGGAAGCTGCGCCGCATCTTGAGCGTGCCGTTGACCGGCACCGGGTCGTAGACCCGCAGTTCGCCGTTCTGCCCGCCCGGGCCGGTGCCGGAGTAGATCAGCCAGACCAGCGCCGAGCCGGAGGCCGTCCCGTCGGAGGTCACCACCGGCGAGCCGGACGCGTAGCCGAAGCCCTCGGCGCTCGTCCCGGCGCTGGTCAGCTGCGGATCGCCGGAGCCGTTCACCGCGTACTTGAGCGCGCGCAGCGACCCGTAGTTCTCGATCAGGTAGACGTAGCCGCCGTCACCGCCCCACACCCCGGGGTGGCCCCAGACGCCCTTGTACGGGCCGGTGGTGCCGACCACGGCGTCGGTGCCGTTCGGGCCCTGGCCCATGCCGCCCAGGTTGTCGCGGTCCAGCAGGAAGATCCGGCCGTCCTTGCCGACCTGCACCAGCAGGCGCGGGTGGGAGGACGTGCCGAAGCCCGCGGGGAGCGCGGCGGGGCCGCCGGAGCCGAGGTCCAGGTCGTTGTGGGCGAGGTCCCGGTTGTTGCTCGGGCTGAAGAAGTCCTTGGGGGCGAGGCTGCCGTCGGCGTTGACGCCGAGCCGGACCACCGAGTCGGCGAAGTGCCCCTGCGGCTTGTTGCCCGGGCCCTTGGGCGGTGAGGACTCCGTGCCCGCGCCGTTGCCGGTGGCGATGAAGATCCGGCCGGCGCCGTCCGAGACCAGGCCGCCGCCGCTCATCCAGACGCCGCCGTTCTGCGACTTCGACCCGGACTCGGTGGACCAGAGGGTGAGCTTGCGGCTGCCGGTGTTGACGCCCGCGACGTGGCCGACGTAGGTGCCGGTTCCGCAGTCCGAGGCGAAGCCGAAGTACACCGCGCCGTCCAGCAGCAGCAGTCCGGCGCGCTGGGCGGAGGTGTCCGGGTTGAACGGGACGCCGGGGCTGTTCACCGGGTCGCCCTGGACGGTCACCGGCCAGCCGCCGCGCTCGGCACCCGAGGCGACGTCCAGGGCGTGCACGGAGAAGTGCGCGCCGCCCTCGGCGGACTTCGCCACCAGGTAGACGGTGCCGGTCGCCTTGTCGTACACGGGCGTCGAGGTGATCCCGGTGCCCGGGGAGAGACAGGCGGTGTTCGACGGCACGGGGGTGCCGAGCGCGCGCTCCCAGAGGATCTTCCCGTCGGTGGCGCTCACGCCGTACACGTGGTTGGTCTCGGAGGCGACCACCACGGTCGAACCGGCCACCAGCGGCTGCGCGTACACCGCGCCGTCGACGGCCGTGGACCAGCGCCGGCCGAAGTCCGCGGCCGAGACCTGCGCCGGGCTCAGGTTCGGCTCGGCCGCGTCCCAGCCGGTGCGCTTGCTGTTGACGGAGACGGTCGGGTTGTCGGCCCGCGCGGGTATCGCGGCGGCCAGCGAGCCGGCAGCGGCCGCCGGGGCGAGCAGCGCGAGCCCGGAGAGCAGGGACACGGCCCTGCGGCGGCCCCTCGGGCGCGGGGGTGGGTGGAGTCGGCTCATTCGATCCGCCTTGGCTGTCGGGGGAGGAGGGGTAGGGCGCTGTGGCGTCATTCTGTGAACGCCCGCGCCGTACCGCATCCGCCCGCCGTGCCCGCCCGGCCCCGTTCACGCCCCGGAGGGAACCGGCTGCGCCGCCCGGCGTCCTCGGGCGGCGCCCGGACGGCTCAGGACCCCCGGGAGCTCAGGGGCTCAGGGGCGCAGGGGGCTCAGGAGGTGAGCGACTTCGCCAGCACCAGGGCGAGCGCGCCCTCGGCCAGCGCCTCCGCCGGGGCGTTGACGCCGTCGTTCGGGCCCCGGTCCTTCCGCACCTCGACGGAGTAGACGTGGCCGTCGGCCAGGAAGTAGACGATCGGCTGGGAGCCGTCCTTGCGCTTCGCCAGCACCGCCTCCTGGCCGACACCCGGCACGGGGGCGACGTCGGCCTGCGGGTCCGCCTTGACGGTGGCGAGGACGGTGGGCTTCACCTCGTGGATCGACGCGTACGACTGGCGCGAGCCCCAGGTGCAGCCCCAGACCGGGCTGCCGTCGCTCGCCGGGTCGGGGTGGGTGCCCGTGAACGGGCCGGTCGTCCCCACGGCGGCGATCACCTGGGGGGAGGTGAGCAGGGTGCAGGCGTCCGCGGGCCGCTTGGCCGGCGCCCCGGTGGGTGCGCCGGTGGGTGCCGCGCCCGACGGGGCCGGGGCGGAGGCCGGGGCCGAACTCGCCGGCGGGGCGGCCGGGGTGGACGCGCCCGCGCCGGCCGTGGCGGCGGTGCCGGCGGGGGAGGAGGCCGCGCTCGACCCGCCCCCGCCGCCGGAGGAACACCCGGCCAGCGCGGCGCCCGCGAGCGCCAGTGCGGGCAGCCAGAGATGCCGACGGCCGGTCCGGAACGGTGACGTGAGCTGCATGGGAACCCCCTCCGCTGGCGTCCGCCGCGGCTGCGTCGGACTGCGACGGGCAGGAGCATAGTGGCCGCGGCTGCCCGTTATCTCCGCTTTCCGCAACGGGAGTTGTACGGTTTCGTCACGGGCGCGACGAGGGTCGGAGGTCCCCGGGACCGCGGCTCGGGTGAGCCGGCGCCACCGGCGCCGAACGGGCGGTCCGGGCACCGGGGTGGTGCGCGCACGCGCGGTCGGGCTCCGGTCGGCGCCGCCGTGGGCCGGCCTGACCTGCCCCGATGCACCGCCGCCCCATACCAGGACGGGTCGCGCGGCGCCCGGCCCTACACCATCGGCTCCCCGGACGGGTGATGTTCGGGTGAAAGTGGTCATGCCAGGAACGGCGGACCGGCATCCTTGGGCCGTGGCCGGGCGCACCGGGGCGTGCCGGCACAGCAGCCGCAGCAGGCGGACCGGGCGGGTCCCAGTGACGAGCGGACCCCACACCAGCGGATCTCCTGACAGGCGGATCTCGCGACCAGGCGGACGGAGGCCCAGACATTGAGCACGAACCTGCCGGAGACCGTGGCGGACGGCCGGGCCGTCCTGCCGGCGCCGTCCCGGGTGGTCGACGACCTCGCGCGTGACCTGACCCAGGCCGCGGCTGCGGTCCGGGCGGTCTCCCGGGGCGCACGCGGCGGCGGGGACGTGGCGGTCGCCGCCTACACCGCGGTGGTCTGCACCGGCCGTTCGACGGCGCGGGCGCTGGAGGAGGCCGCCGCCTGGTGCCGGCAGGCGCCCGAGGCGGAGGTGCACTCACTGGCCTGGGCCCGGGTCCCCGGCCATCGCGACGACGTCTTCGAGTACCGCGTCACGCTCGCCGTCAGCTTCCCCGACCACGAGACCGGCGAGCACGCCGGGGACACCCACCACGCGCCGCGCTGACACCGGGTTAGGATCCCCTTCATGGATTCTGGGGGTACGAACGACATGCGCGACGCGGTACCGGGAGAGCGCCCGGAGGACCAGCCGGGGCAGGGCCCAGCGCGGCACTCGGGGGAGCGTGAACTCTCCACCGGTGTGGCCGTGCTGGCCGCCGTCGTCGCGGCGCTGGGTGCGGCAGCGGTGCTGCTGGCCGTCTTCCACTGGCTGGGCTGGACGGTCCCCGGCCTCGGCTGGCTGCTCGCCAAGGGCGCGGTCAAGCTCTGCGCCGGCGGAGCCTTCGGCCTGGTGGCCGGGCTCGCCTGGCTGCGCCAACGGCGTTCCGGCCGGGAGTAGTTCCAGGAGTGGTTCGCCGGCGGGAGGCCCCGCGGCCGGGGGGGCGTGCCGGAGGGCCGGTGACCGAGGTGGTCACCGGCCCTCGTGGCGACCGGCGGCAGGGGCGGGTCCGGCCGGCCGTGCCACCCGGTGCGCCCGGCGCGCGGGCGGCTCAGGGCACCAGGACCAGCCGTCCGCGCAGGCCGCCACGGTCGAGCCGGCGGTGCGCCTCGGCGGCCCGCTCCAGCGGGTGGGTCGCCGCCACCCGCAGGGTGAGGCACCCGCGGGCGGCGAGACCGGACAGTTCGGCGAGCTGCGGGCCGTCGGCGGCCACCCAGACGGTGGCGACCCGGATGCCGCGCAGGCCCACCGGCGCCCCGCCGGAGACGGCGACGAACGCCCCCCGGTTGCGGACCGCGCCCAGCGCCAGGACGCCCAGCAGGGCCGCGTCCAGCGCGCCGTCCACCCCGCCCGGGACCAGCGCCCGGACGTCGGCGGCCAGGTCGCCGGTGCCGCGCGGGACGAACCACTCGGCTCCCAACTCCCGTACCAGCGCCTCGTCCTCGCGACCGGCCACGGCGACCACCCGCAGCCCGCGCCGTGCGGCCAGCTCGAGCGCGAAGCCGCCCACCCCGCCCGCCGCGCCGGTCACCAGCAGGGTGGCGCCCGCCGGCAGGTCGAGCAGGTCCAGCGCCTGCATCGCGGTCAGCCCGTTCAGCGGCAGCGTCGCCGCCTCGGGTGCCGGCACCCCGGCCGGCGCCGGGGCCAGCGCCGAGGCGTCCAGCACCAGGTATTCGGCGTAGGCGCCCAACGGGACGTCCAGGCGGTCGCGCAGGCCGATCACCCGCTCACCCGGGGCGAAGCCGGCCACCCCGGGACCGACCCGGTCGACCACCCCGGCGACGTCCCAGCCGATCCCGACCACCTCGCGCGGCCGCATCAGCCCGGCCTCCGCCAGGACTCCGGCCCGGGTCACCGCGTCCACCGGGTTCACCCCGGCGGCCTCGACCCGCACCCGCACCTGGCCGGGGCCGGGTACGGGCACCGGGACGTCCACCAGTTCGAGGGCCTCGGGGCCGGCAAAGGCACGGACGACGACGGCACGCATGGGCGCACTCCTTCGGAAGGGCTCGTGAACGGAACGGCTCGCAGCGGAACGGCTCGCGGGCGGAAGGCCCGGCGAGCGGAAGGGCTTGCGAACAGTGCCCACGCTAGGGAGAGTTGCTCTCCAGGAGGAAGTACGCACCGGGAAGTGCGTACCGTACGGGGAGGAGAGCCCATGGCCACCATGACCGCCGCCCAGCGCCGCGCGGCCGAGCGGGCCGGCTTCGACGCCTATCTGGCCGAGTGCCCGGCCCGGCAGCTGCTCGACCGGATCGGTGACAAGTGGGTCAGCCTGGTCGTCAACGCGCTCGCCGACGGCCCGCAGCGCTACAGCGACCTGCGCCGGCGGTTGGCCGGGGTCAGCGAGAAGATGCTCACGCAGACCCTGCGCGCACTGGAACGCGACGGCCTGCTCACCCGCACCGTGACCCCGTCCGTCCCGGCCCGGGTCGACTACGCGCTGACGCCGCTGGGGGCCGGGCTGCTGCCGCTGATGCGGTCGATCAAGACCTGGGCCGAGCAGAACATGCCCGAGGTGCTCGCCGCCCGCGACGCCTACGACACCCGGCAGGCCACACCAACAGGATGACGGACCGTCAGCTCGCCTTCACCGCGTGCCGGGCAGTCGCCGCAGCTCGCCGACCTTCATCAGCCGGGCGAGGACGAGGTGCCCCGGCGCCGTCGTGAACGCCACGGCGGCCAGCGCGCCGGCGGTGGACCACGTTCCGCTTCCCGGCCCGGCGCAGCCGCGCGCTGCGGTCCAGCCCGGCGCTGCGGCCGGACCGGCGGCACGCAGCAGCTCCCGTAGGCGCGGCGCAGGTCTCCGTCGTCGATGCGGCCTCCGAGCCGCCTGCGCGGCAGGGGTGCGGTTCCGCGCCGGCCGCGGCACCGGCGGGAGTCGCGGACGCCCGGGAGCGTCCGGGCGGGTCAGCCGTGGAGTTCGTGGGCGCCGGCGTTCTTGGTGACGGCCTCCCGCAGCGGGTCGAGGCGGTCGACCAGCTTCTGGAAGTCGCCCGTCCGGCCGTCCGACCACTGGCCGACACCCACCACCACCGCGCGTCCGACGGCGCCGAACGACTGGACCTTTCCGCTGTCGGCGGGAAGTGCCGGCAGCCCCCAGCCCAGCGGCGCGTCCTGGGCCGGCACCTGGAACTCGGTGAAGTTCCGCGACAGTTGCATGACCAGGTGCATGGTGTCCACCGGATCCTGCAGGGTCAGGACGGCGAGGCTGAACCGGTTGTCCCGGTCGTCCTTGTAGAGCGCGACCTGCTGGCCGAGGCAGCCCTTGCTCTGCTTGACCAGCGCGCTCAGCCGCGGGCCGACCGAGCCGTCCGGGGTGCAGGAGGTCAGCGCCTTCGCGGTCACCCTGGTGTAGACGGTGCCGGAGGCGCCCTTCACCTCGGCGGGGAAGGCCTGGTCGAGCGGCACCGCCGGGCGGGCCGAGGCGGCGGCCGACGGCGCGGCGGACGCCCGGGCCGGTCCGGCCGCCTTCCCGCCCCCGCCGTCCTCGGCCGGTTCGAGCGTCTTCACCACGCCGAAGGCCACCGCGGCCGCGGCGAGCGAGAGCGCCAGGTTGCGCGGCCACACCGCCTTCTGCTTCGGCGGCGTCGGGCGGTCCGGATCTGGGAGGTTGTCACTGCTGGTCACGACGGAACACTAGCGATCACGTCGGACGAACTGAAGTTCGGCCCGGTGGCGTGCCCGGCGCCCGGCTCCCGCCGGTGCCCCGCCGCGGCCGGGCCGGGCGCGTCCGGCCCGGCCAACGGTCAGCCTCCGGTGGGTGGTTGGGTGTGGTCCAGGCGGTGCTGCCAGGCGGTGAGCAGCGTCTCCAGGGTGGCCGCCTCCTCCGGGGTGAGCAGGTCGAGCAGGCGGTGCTCGTTGCGCATGTGCGCGGTGAACGCCTCGTCGATCAGCCGGCGGCCCGCGTCGGTGAGGGCGACCACGCGGCCGCGGCCGTCGTCCTCACTGCGCCGGCGGGTGACCAGGCCGGCCCGCTCCAGGCGGTCGATCCGCTTGGTCATCGCGCCGGTGGTGACCATCGTGTGGGCGGCCAGCTCGCCGGGGGCCCGCTCGAACGGGGTGCCCGCGCGGCGCAGTGCGGCGAGCACGTCGAACTCGCCCTCGCCGAGGCCGTAGCGCCCGTACACCAGGCAGAGCTCGTCGGTGAGGCGGTCCGCGAGCCGGTGCAGCCGGCCGATCACGGCCTGCGGGGAGACGTCCAGGTCGGGGCGTTCGCGGCGCCACTCGGTCTGGATGGCGGCCACGTGGTCCGTCGGGCCGGGCGCTGGTGCGGCTGGCGGCCCGGCGGTCGGTCCGGTCGCGGGTGCGGTCGTCGGCCCGGCTCCGGTCGGTGGCTGGTGCGGCTCCATGGGGCCATCCTAGCGCGATAGCTTCCGGGGAAGTTATATTGCTTCCGTGGAAGCCAATCTGCGCTGGGTGCTGCTGACCGCCGTCGCGCCGGTGGCCTGGGGTGCCAACTACTACGTCACCCGCGAGTTCCTCGCGGCCGACCGCCCGCTCTGGGGCGCCGCGCTGCGGGCCCTGCCGGCCGGGCTGCTGCTGCTCGCCCTCTGCCGGAGGCGGCCGCACGGCGCCTGGTGGTGGCGCTCGGCGGTGCTCGGGCTGCTCAACACGGGCGTGTTCTTCGTCCTGCTCTACGTCGCCTCCCAGCTGCTCGCGACCAGCGTCGCGTCGACCGTGATGGCGGCCTCCCCGCTGGCGATGATGCTGATCGCCTGGGCGCTGGTGGCCGAGCGTCCCGCCCGCGCCCACCTGGCCGGCGCGGTCGTCGGCCTGGGCGGCGTCGCGTTGATGCTGCTCACCCGGGCCGGCGCGGTGAGCCTGCCCGGGCTGGCCGCCTCGGTCGCGGCGATGCTGGTCTCCTCCTGCGGCTACGTGCTCGCCGGGCGGTGGCGGGACGGCGCCGACGCCCTCGCATCGACCTCCTGGCAGCTGACCGCCGGCGGTCTCCTCCTGCTCCCGCTCGCCGCGGCCGTGGAGGGCGCACCGCCGACGCCCGGGCCCTCCGCGCTGCTCGCCTTCGGTTACGTCACCCTGGTGGCCACCGCGCTGGCCTTCGCCGCCTGGTTCGCGGGCCTGCGGCACCTGCCGGCCGGAACGGTCGGCCTGCTCGGGCTGCTCAACCCGCTGACCGGCGTCCTGCTCGGCACCGCGGTGGCAGGGGAGGAGCTCGGCCCCCTGCAGGTGGCCGGACTGCTCCTGGTGCTGGCCGGCGTCCTGCTCGGCCGCCCGCGCTCGCGGCCGCGCCCGGCCCGGCCGTCCCGCCCGGAGCCCCGGCCCGGCCGTCCCGCCCGGAGCCCCGGCCCGGCCGTCCCGCCCGGAGCCCCGGCCCGGCCGTCCCGCCCGGAGCCCCGGCCGGCCGCCGCACCGACGGCGGGAGGCGGGGAAAACCCGGTGACCGGTGCGGGCCGGCGTGCCTAGACTCGGCTCGCAGCCGCAAGCCGCCACCGTTCGGGGGGCGGTGCCACCGTGACGAGTTGAGGGAGGGTCAGTCGTGCGCTACCGCACCGCTGTCGTCGTTCCCTCCTCGCGGTACGAGGTGATCCTGGTGTCCTCGTGCGTCCGGTGCCCGCTGCGCGGCCGGCACCGGATGCCCGCGACGAACGCCTGACCGGCTGATCACCTGAACCCACCGCCGGGCCGCCCCTGTTGACCCGGGGCGGTCGCCCGGTTCCGTGGCGGCCCCGGGCCGCCCGGCGAGCCGAGGAGGTTCCGTCGCCGCAATCGCGCAGCCCCTTCTCCGGAACACCCCGAAAGGCACCGGGCCGTGCGCACCGACCCCTTCACCACCACCGTCCAGACCATCGCCGCCGTCCGCAACCTCGGCATCCTCGCCCACGTGGACGCGGGCAAGACCACCGTCACCGAGCGGATCCTCTACCTCACCGGTGAGACCCACAAGCGCGGCGAGGTCCACGACGGCACCACCGTCACCGACTTCGACCCGCAGGAGCGCGCCCGCGGCATCACGATCTTCGCCGCGGCCGTCAGCTGCGGCTGGGACGGGCACCGGATCAACCTGATCGACACCCCGGGACACGTGGACTTCGCCGACGAGGTGGAGCGCTCGCTGCGGGTGCTCGACGGCGCGGTGGCGGTCTTCGACGCCGTCGCGGGCGTGGAGCCGCAGAGCGAGTCGGTCTGGCGGCAGGCCGACCGGCACGGCGTGCCCCGGATCGCGTTCGTCAACAAGCTCGACCGGGCCGGCGCCGACCTGGACGCCGCCGTCGACTCCATCCGCGAGCGGCTGCACCCGGCCCCGCTGGCCGTCCAGCT
The DNA here is from genome assembly GCF_042677465.1 of Kitasatospora sp. NPDC127111. NCBI lineage: Bacteria > Bacillati > Actinomycetota > Actinomycetes > Kitasatosporales > Streptomycetaceae > Kitasatospora > Kitasatospora sp. NPDC127111. The sequence goes on along the minus strand of NZ_JBHXTG010000064.1, from coordinate 25,065 downwards.
GCCGATCGGGCGCGAGGACGGGTTCACCGGCGTGGTGGACCTGGTGCGGATGCGCGCCCTGACGTGGGTGGACCTCTCCTGGCCGGACGGCTACCGCGAGGGGCCGGTGCCCGAGGAGCTGCGCGAGGAGGCCGAGCGCCGCCGGCACGCGCTGGACGAGGCGGTGGCCGGGCTCCACCCCGGCGCGCTGGAGGAGTTCTGCGCGCAGGGGTCGCTGACCCCGGGCACGCTGGCCGCAGCCCTGCGCGAACTCACCCTCACGGGCGAGGCCGTGGTCGTGCTCTGCGGCTCCGCCTACCGCAACCGGGGCATCGAACCGCTGATGGACGCCGTGGTGGCCTACCTGCCCTCGCCGCTGGACGTGCCCGCCGTGCGCGGCACGCTCGGCGGCGCCGAGCGGGGGCCGGGGGAGGAGCAGGAGCGGGCCGCCGACCCGGCCGGCCCGTTCGCGGCACTGGTCTTCAAGGTGAACGCCACCCCCACCGGTCGGCTCACCAGTCTGCGCGTCTACTCGGGAACACTGCGGAAGGGGGACACGGTGCTGGACGCCGGCACGGGACGCACCGAGCGGATCGCGCGCATCCTGCGGGTGCAGGCCGACCGGCACGCCGAGACCGAGGCGGCGGTGGCCGGGGACATCGTCGCGGTGGTCGGGGTCAAGACCGCCCGCGCGGGCGCCACGCTGTGCGCGCCCGGCGCGCCGCTGGTCCTGGAGCCGGCCGTCCCGGCCGACCCGGTCGTCACGGTGGCCGTGGAGGCCCGGCGGGCCACCGACACCGACCGGCTGGCCGCGGCCCTGGCCCGGCTCGCCGAGGAGGACCCGTCGCTGGTGGTCCGCACCGACCCGGAGACGGGCCAGCGGGTGCTGTCCGGCATGGGCGAGCTGCACCTGGAGGTCGCGGTGGAGAAGATCCGCCGCGAGCAGGGGCTGGAGGTCACCGTCGGACGGCCGCAGGTGGCCTACCGGGAGACCATCGGCGGTGGCGTCTCCGGTCTCGTCCACCGGCACGTCAAACAGGACGGCGGCGCCGGCCAGTTCGCCCACGTCGTCCTCGACGTGGCGCCGCTGGGCGGCGGCGAGGGCGCCGAGGGAGGCGAGGGGATCGAGGGACCGGACGTGGCCGAGGGGTTCGTGTTCCGTTCCACCGTCACCGGTGGACGGGTCCCGAAGGAGTACGTGCAGGCGGTCGAGGCCGGCTGCCGGGACGCCCTCGCCGAGGGCCCGCTGGGCGGCCACCGCGTCACCGGCGTGCTGGTCACGCTGACCGACGGGGCGACCCACCCCAAGGACTCCTCGGACCTCGCCTTCCGCACCGCCGGACGGCTCGCCCTGCGCGAGGCGCTGCGCCGGTGCGACCCGCTGCTCCTGGAGCCGGTCGCCGAGGTGACGGTGACGGTGCCCGAGGACGCGGTCGGCGGCGTGCTCGGTGATCTGGCCGCCCGCCGCGGCCGGGTCCAGGGCTCGGCACCCCGCGGCGGCACCGCGGTGCTGACGGCGACCGTCCCGCTGGCCGAACTCTTCGGCTACGCGACCGGGTTGCGCAGCCGCACCCAGGGCCGGGGCACCTTCACCACCCGGCCCGCCGGCTACGCCCCGGCACCGCGGTAACGGCCTCCGGCCGGGCCTCGCCTCCCCGAGGGGGTGGGGCCCGGCGCGGTCCGCCGTCGCGCATGGTGGTGTTCGTGGACGATGCGGCCTTCGGGGAACGGGAACCGAACGCGGGTTCATGATCGTCTCCGGTTCGGTACGGACGGACGACCGAGCGGGGGCGGGGCATGGCGAAGGCGGCGAGGGTGACGGGCGTGGTGCTCTGTCTGCTGGTGGCGGGCGTCGTCTGGCTGCTCGGCATGATGTCCGGCTTCGAGACCCGCCCGACCCGGGCGTGCGTCACCGAGCTCGAAGGCTGGGACCCGGTGGAGTACCGGGCGCCCGAGCACAAGGACATCCGGATCGAGGAGTCGCTCTTCCCGCCCTCGCACGTCTGCCGCTGGCCGGACGGCCGCTCCGTCGACCTGGTGCCGTGGTGGAACGCCCCGCTGCTGTTCGGCGCGCTGGGCGGGGCGGTCGCGCTGCCGGCGTACCCGCTGGTCCGGCGCGCCGTCGCCCGGCGGCGGGCCGGCCGGCCGGACCACGTCGCTCCGGCGTCGCGTGCCGTCCGCACCGAGCGGTAGCCCGGCCGCCGGACCGACCCCCTCCCGGAGGATCGTCGCCGGTTCCCCCGCCCCGGCACCCTGTCAGTCGTCAGGGACCGCCGGGGCCGGACCCCTCCTACGCTGCTGACCACTGGCCAGCTCAGCCACATCAGAGGGAGATCCACCCATGCGCAAGATCCTCCACGCCGCCGCCGCGCTCGCCCTGGCGGCCGCCGCCGTGACCACCCTGGGCACCACCGGCGCGCAGGCCGCCGACGGCTCCTGGGACGGCTGCCCGTACGGGGCGGTCTGCATCTACGGTGAGGGCGCGCCCACCTCCACCCCGCCGACCGACGTGTTCTGGAGCTACGGCGCCCACAACCTGCAGAACAAGCACGGCTGGCACTGGGTCCTCAACAACCAGTCCGGCGGCGCCCACGCCCACCTGTGCCTCGGCTACAACGGCACCAACTGCAACTACGACATGCCCGCCCAGAACGGCGTCTGGGCCGACCTGGGCCCGGTCAACTCCATCACCCTCGACCGCCCCTGAGGAACCGCCCCGGGGGAACCATCCCCGAAGAACCTCGAACCTGACGGACCGTCACCGAGGAGGCGCCCCTGACCGACCCGCTCCCGAACTCCGCCCGTGGCCGCCGGATGCCCCCCGGCGGCCACGCCGCTGTCCGCCCCGGAAGCACCCCGGGGATCAACTCGCCCGGGGGGACGGGCAGGTGAGGTCCTGCTCGGGTGCCCGGCCGGCCAGCAGGTAGGACTCGACCGCGTCCCGGACGCAGGTGTTCGGCCCGGGGTACTGGCCGTGGTCGCCGTTGCCGGTGACCGTCACCAGGCGGGAGCCGCGCAGCGCGCGGTGGGCGGAGAGCGCGGCCTCGTAGTAGGTGGCCGGGTCGTGCACCGAGTTGAGCATCAGGGTGGGCGGCAGCCCGGCTCCGGTCACCCGGACCTTGGGCGCGGCCGGGGCCGGCCAGGAGGCGCACACGGCGGCGAAGGCCAGGGTCCGGGCGCCCACCAGCGGATACCGGGCGGTGTTCTCGGCACCCCGGGCGGCCCAGACGGACAGGTCGCGCGTCCACGCGGTGTCGTTGCACGTCACGGCGAAGAACTCGGCGAGGAAGTCCGCATCGAGGTACTGGCCGAAGACCAGCTGCGCCGTGGCCCGGGCGGTCCGGTCGGCGCCCGGCCAGTCCTCCAGGGCGGCCAGGGCGGCGGCCAGGGCGGGGAAGCCGTCCCGCTCCCGGTAGAGGGCCTTGATCGTGCCGTTGTCCAGCTGGTTGGGCCCGACGGTCAACGTGCCGTCGACGAGCGGCGCGTCGTGCAGGGCGGCGCGCCGCCGCTCCCAGCGGGCCCCGGCCTCGGCCGGGGTGGTGCCGTAGTGGTACGTGCTGTCGTGCGCGGCGAGCCAGGGCAGGAAGTCCTCCTCGAAGCGGCGCTGGAAGCTCATCGGCTGGCCGAGCTGGAACCGCTCCCAGCTGCCGTCGAAGCCGACGTTGCTGTCCAGTACCATCCGCTCGACCCGGTGCGGGAACAACGAGGCGTAGTACGCCCCGATCATGGTGGCGTAGGACGGGCCGTAGTAGCTGATCTTCCGTTCGCCGAGCAGCGCGCGGAAGAGGTCGAGGTCGCGGACGGTCTGCTCGGTGGTCAGGTAGGGCAGGAGTCCGCCGCTGCGCTGCTCGCAATCGGCCGCCAGCTTCCGGGAGTCGGCGATGACGCGGTCCTGGGCGGCGGGTGAGGCGTCGCGGAAGTCCCCGGCGAAGAAGGCCTGGACCTCCTCGGGCGTCTCGCAGACGGCCGCGGTGCTGCGGCCCACCCCGCGCTGGTCGAAGCCGACCACGTCGTACGCGGCGCCGACGGCCGGTGCGTCGCGGACGAAGTCGGCGGGCCGCAGCAGGCCCTTGCCGCCGGGACCGCCCGCGGCCATCAGCAGTGTGCCGCGCCGCTGTGCCGGGTCGGCCGCGCGGTGCCGGGACACCGCGATGCTGAGGTCCGGGCCGGCGGCCGGGTGGTGCCAGTCGCGCGGGACGGCCATGGTGGCGCACTCCAGCGAGGGCGCCCCGGCACAGGGCTGCCAGGCGAGTTGCTGCTGGGCGTACCGGGCGGGCACGGCGGGCGCGGCCGAGGCGGTCCCGGCGCCGGCGGTGGCGGGCAGGGCGACGGCGGCGAGCAGCACGGCCGCCATCCCGGCGAGCGACGGCCGGCGCCGGCGCCCGAGGGACGAGGCGGACGGGGCAGGAGTGGTGACGTTCATGCCATTGATCATCGGCGCGCGGGGCGGGCCGATCGATGGTGCGCGCATCCGTCTTCGGGGTGGTGCCAGGGACACCCCGGGACCGGTGGCCGGCACCCGGTCCGGCGCGCCCGACGGCACCCGGCCGGGGGCCACCGCGGCCCCGCGCCCCGGTCGGGCCCGGGCGCGGGGGCGCCGGATCGCTGGAGTCGGTGACGGGATCGGCAATCCCCCTGTGGGGCCGGCGCTCACATCGGCAGGTCGTCTCCAGCGCCATGAAGTCCGGGCCCGAGCGGCGCGCTCTGGGACGGGTCACGTGCAGGGCCTGTCGACACCGCGCGCCGTGCGGACCGGAGGGCGGTCGCGCGGTGCTCGGTGGGCGTGACGCCGTACGCTTCGCGGAACGCGCGGCTGAAGGCGGTGGCGTTGGAGAAGCCCCAGCGGCCCGCGATGGCCTGAACGGGGTGGTTCCTCAGCTCGTGGCGCGCGAGGTCGGCGTGGCAGCGTTCGAGCCGTTTTCGGCGGATGGACGCCGCGACGCTGAGGGGTTGCCCCTGGAAGAGCGCGTAGAGGCCGCGCAGGGAGAGGTGGTGCCGGTCGGCGACGGTCCGGGGCGTCAGGTCCGGGTCACCGAGGTTGTGCTCGATGAAGGTGACGATCCGTTGCCGCATGACCCGGGCGCGGGCCTCGGCCGGTGTCTCGCCCAGGCCTCCGAGACGCTGGGCCAGGTACACGGTGGCCAGATCCAGGACGATGGATCCCAGGCGGCCGGCCTCCTCGGCCGGACACTCCGGACCGTGCCGGACGAGTGCGCCGAGGAAGTCGGCGAGTATCGCTCCTGCTCCCCCGGTCACGGGGACGGGCCGCGCGAGGAGGCGGTCCAGTCCGGTCGACTCCAGCGGCAGGACGGACCGGGGCATCCGCAGCACGATCGCCCGGGCCTCCCCACGACCGGAGGCGCCGTTGTCCGCCACGGCGCCTGAGGTGTCCGTCCATGCCGTGTCCCCCGCCGTGGCCCCCTCATGGCCGGGTCTGGAGACGGGGAAGGCGCCTCTTGTCACCAGCGCCAGCCGTAACTGTTCGGGATCATCCCGGCGGACCCGGGCCGGAGCAGGACGTGGCCGGGCCGGCGGGAGGGCGAAGGTCGACAGCCGTACGGGCCCCAGCCCCAGGCCGGTGATCTCGGCGCGGAAGTCGGCCAGGTGTTCCGTGCCGAGTGCGAGGAGCATCACGTCACCCGGCCCCGTCCCACTGGACGACGTGGACCTGTCGGCCGACGACACGGCCGTGGCCGGCGCACTCGGACATCCCACGAAAACCTCCCCATGCTCACGGTGTGACGGGACCCGGTCCTCCCGCCGGCGGCGGGGGAGGCGCTGCCGGTGGAAGGAGCGGTCGGTGGCCGGGTGTGGCCGGCCTCAGTACGCGACGGCCTCAGTACGCGACGGTGAAGCGGCTGCGGTGGTGGGCGGGCCGCTCGGCCTCGTCGAGCAGGGCGACGGCGAGGTCCTCCATCGAGATGGCGGAGGTGCCGTCGGCGTCGACCAGCAGTTCGTCCCGGCCGAGGCGGTAGCGGCCGGTGCGCTCGCCCGGGGCGAGGAGGGCGGCGGGGCTGAGGTAGGCCCAGTCGACCTCGGTGTCGGCGCGGCAGAGGGCGAGCTGCTCCCCGCAGGCCTGGGCGATGGGCAGCCAGGACGGCGGGAAGTCGGGGTCGTCCACGACGGTGGCGCCGTCGCCCCCGGGCAGGGTGAGGCTGCCGGCGCCGCCGACGAGCAGCAGGCGCACGCCCGTCCCGGCCAGGCCGGCGAGCAGACCCTTGGTGGCGGTGGCGAGTTCGGACTCGCTGCCGGGGGCCGGGCGGGTGGCGCTGATCACCACGTCCTGGCCGGCGGCCAGCCGGGTGACGTCCTCGGCGGTGCGGGCGTCGCCGGTGGCGATGGTGGCGGCGACGGGCAGGCTGTGCGGCCGCGCCGGGTCGCGGAGGACGGCGGTGACCTCGTGGCCGCGGGCGACGGCCTCGGCCACCACCCGGCTGCCGACGTTGCCGGTGGCGCCGAACACGGTGATGCGCATGGGGTTCTCCATAAGGTGTTGATTGGCCGGGGAGGGAAGGGGTCGTACGGTCCCGGGCGGCGTGCGCCTTCGGGTGGTGCGGGTGCTCAGCGGGTGCTCAGCGGGTGCACTCGGGGACGGGCGGCTGCGCCACCCCGGGCCCGGCCGGCGTGGGCTGTCCGGCCGGGGCGAGCGGGCCCTTCGGGGCGGCCGGGCCGGTGCGCCGCTGGGTCTGCGCGACGACCAGCGAACCGAGCACGATCACCGCGCCGAGCGCCTGGACGGGGCTGAGGTCCTGTCCGAGGGCGAGCCAGCCGAGGGCGGTGGCGACCACCGGGCTGAGCAGCCCGAGGAAGGTGACGGAGGTCGGCGGCAGCGCGCGGATCCCGCGGAACCACAGCGCGTACGCGACGGCGGCGCCGATCAGGCAGAGGTAGCCGTAGCCGAGCAGGTTGGCGCCGGTGAGGTGGGACGGCGGTGCGCCCTCCACCAGGAGTGCGACCGGGAGCAGCAGCAGGCCGCCCGCGGTGAGCTGCCAACCGGTGGTGGCGAGCAGCGGGGCCGGCGAGGTCCACCGCTTGGAGAGGACGACGCCGGTGGCCATCACGACCGCGCCGCCGAGCGCGGCGGCCACCCCGAGGGCGTCGAGCTGTGCGTCGGCGCGCAGGACCAGCAGGCTGACCCCGGCCACGCCGGCGATGCCGGAGAGGAGGGTGCGCGGGGAGAGCCGGTCGCCGAGGAGGCCGACGGAGAGTCCGGCGGCGATCAGCGGCTGGAGCGAGCCGAGGGTGGCGGCGACCCCGCCGGGCAGCCGGTAGGCGGCGATGAACAGGAGCGCGAAGAACGCGCCGATGTTGAGCGCGCCCAGCACCAGGGAGCGCCACCACCAACTGCCCTTCGGCAGGCGGCGGGTGACGGCGATGAGGAGCAGCCCGGCGGGCAGGGCGCGGATCACTCCGGCCAGCAGCGGCCGGCCGGGCGGGAGCAGTTCCGTGGTGACGAGGTAGGTCGAGCCCCAGATGGCGGGGGCGAGAGCGGTCACCAGCACGATTCCGAGTCGATTCCTTAGCACTAAGCCAATGTATCTCAGCGCTAAGACACCTGGACACCGATCGACGGTGATCTCCGGTGTGAGGTATCTCACCGCTAAGGCATCGTTTAGGCTGGAGCGGTGGCAGATCACGTGGACCGAGTGGTGCGGCAGTGGGGTGCGGAGCGCCCCGACCTCGACGTCTCCCCGATGGAGGTGCTCGGCCGGCTCAAACGGCTCGCCCGCCTCGTCGACGCCGAACTGAAGCGGAACTTCGCCGAGCACGACCTGGACGCCGCCTCCTTCGACGTCCTCGCCACCCTGCGCCGCAGCGGCCCGCCCTACCTCCTCACCCCCACCGGCCTGATGCAGTCCGCGATGGTCACCTCGGGGGCGATCAGCCAGCGCCTCGACCGGCTGGAGGCCCGCGGCCTGGTCACCCGCACGCCCAGCGGGACCGACGGCCGCAGCCGCTACGTGGCCCTCACCCCCGAGGGCCACGCGCTGATCGACCGTGCCCTCCCGGCCCACCTCGCCGTCGAGCGGCGCATCCTCGCCGGCCTCGACGCACCGCAGGCCGAGGCCCTGGTGGCGGCCCTGCGCACCATGCTCACCGGCCTCGGCGACGGCGACGCGCCCGAGTGACGGCCGGCGGCAGGTGGCCGGCGACCGCGCCGCCCCGCCACCCGCTGCGGTCGCCACCCTTGCCGCCCTCGCCGCCCGGCCGGAGTGGTGGCCGCCTCAGCGCAGGTGGCGTGCGAAGAACCCGCGTACCGTCCGGTGGATCTCCGGGAGGGCGACCGCCGGATCGGCGGTGCCGATCAGCGCCTCCTGCCCCGCCGCGGTCATCAGCCCGGCGGCCCGGAGCTGCGGGAGCACCGCGGCGAAGTCGGTGAAGGTCCAGTGGCCGGCGTCGGCGACGCACCGCCGGTGCACCCACCGGCCGGACCGTGCGGCCAGCGCGGACCAGGACCGTTCCAGCTCCGCCCGACGGTCGAACCGCTCACTGCCCAGCAGGAGCAGTGGCCGGTCCACGCCGTTCGCCGTGACCGCGAACGGTTCGGCCGCACCACCGGGCACGGCGGGCGGGTGGTCGAGGAAGCCCTCCAGATTGATCCCGGCGCGCACCCGCCGGTCCTCGTGCAGCGCCTCCGTGACGGCGCTCCCGCCCGCCGAGTGCCCGTACACGCCGACCCGGCGCAGGTCGAGCACGTCGGCGAGCCCGTCCGGCAAGGGCAGTTCGGCCGCCCGCCCGAGCCGTTCGAGGACGAAGCGCAGGTCGGCCACCCGGGCGTCGATCATCCTGCGGAAGACGGACGGCTCGTCCCGCGGGTCCCGGCGCAGTTCCGTCGCCCGCACCGGCTCCCTCCGGTCGTCGGTCACGTCCGGGAACTCGACCCCGGCGGCGTCGCCGGGATGGTCGACCGAGACGACGACGGCGCCGTGGCTGGCCAGCTCCTCGGCCAGCAGCGTGCCCAGGCCGCGGGGGTCGCCGCCGCCGGGGCTGTGCAGCAGCACCGGGCGCCGGCCGGGCAGCGGTGCGGCCCCGGAGAAGGAGTGGGAGCGGGTGGCGGCCCAGTCCACGCCGGCGGCGGGCAGCTGGGGGCGGGAGCGCGGTGCGATCTGTCCGAACAGGCGCGCGGCCAGCGGCGGCAGTTGCGGCAGCGGGGAGCACCCGGTGATGTCACGCGCCGGGTAGAAGACCGTCAGCATCAACTCCCGGACCGGGATCGCGGGCAGCCACGGATCGCGCCGGGAGGCGTCGACGAGGTGGACCGGGTGGGCGCCCACGGCGTGGGGGCCGGTCGGCGCGGGAAGCGTCGGCACGACCTCGCCCGGGGCGGACGGGGCGGGAGCAGCCGAGGCCGGCGGCGTGGGAACGGAGTCCGCGCGGGCGCGGCCGGCGACCCCCAGCAGGAGCGCGGCGGAACCGAGCACGGCGGACCTGGTGACGGCACGGCGACCGATCGGAAGGCGGTGAGTCATGCCGGGCATGCTGCCGCGCCCCGCCGGGCCCCGGCGATCGTTTAGGCTCAGGCCTCAAGGCTGGCGCCCTGGCCGGGAGCAGGGCCGGGAGCAGGGCCGGGAGCAGGGCCGGGACACGGGGGCGACGTTGATCCGGATCCACCTCACCCCGGACGACTTCGCCCGGGTCACGCTGGCACCCCGGCCCGCGCCGCTGCTGGAGCTCAACGCCGCGCTGATGACGATGTGTCGGCCGGACGGCGGTTCCCTCCTGTACGGCCCGTGGCGGCGCCGCGCGCTGCGCGCCCTGCCCGGGACGGTCGAGCCGCTCGCGGACCTGGTCCCGGCCGGGCGGGCACCGAGGTTCCTGGACGTGGTGGCGGACTCCCTCCCCGAAGCGCTGGAACAGGTCCGCGCGGCCCCGGTGGCGTTGGTCGCCGCCGAACTCGAGCGGGTCTACCGGCCCGCGGGCAGGCCCGCGCCGGCCTGGGTCCGGGACCTGTCCCGAGGCGACGCCGACTCCCGGCGCCTGGTCCAGCGCGCGCAGCACGCGGCGTTCGAGGCCCTGCTCGCCCCGGTCTGGGAGCAGGTGCGGGACCTCCACCACGCCGAGTTCGTGCGCCGGGCCGTGCAACTCGCCTCGGACGGCGTCGGCGCACTGCTCACCGGACTGCTGCCCGGTGCCCGGCTGCGCGGGAGCGTCTGGGAGCTGCCCGGCCGTCCGCAGGAGCTGCACCTCGGCGGGCGGGGGCTGCTCCTGCTGCCCGGCTTCCACTGGTCCGGCGGCCCGCTGCTCGGCGACGTCCCGGGCCGCCCGCTCGCCGTCACCTACCCGGCCGGTCCCGGACACCCGCCGCAGCCGGACGGCTCCACCGGCCCGGAGGCGCTGGCCCGGGTGATCGGTGCCAGCCGCACCGAGCTGCTGCACCTGCTGGCCGAGGAGCACAGCACGAGCGGGCTCGCCCGTCGCCTCGGCGTCAGCGCCGCGACGGTCTCCGCCCACACCGCGGCCCTCCGCGGCGCCGGCCTGATCTCCACCACCCGCGCGGGCCGGGCGGTCCGCCACCGGCGCACCGCCCTCGGTGACCTGCTGATGAGGCCGGGAGCGGAGTGACCGCCGGTCGCCGGGCCGGGGCCGGACAGCCCTAAGGGTTGACGGCCACCGCCTTGAAGAAGGTGTAGTGGAACGTCCCGCCCTCCTCGGCCGTGCGGCGGAGGTCGGCGATGCCCCGGTCGAACGCGTCCGGCGTGGTGAGGCCGGCGGCGAGGGCGTCGGACCGCACGGACTCGACCATGGCGACGAAGGTGCGGCGGGTGAACCCCTCCACCAGGGCCGGGCGGCTGCCGTCGGCGTAGACGGTGCGGGGGCGGACCGTGACGTCGGCGAAGCCCGCCTCCGTCAGCAGCGGGTGCAGCCGACGGCCGATCAGGGCGTCCCCGCCCGCGCCGGACTGCAGCCGGACCAGGTGGTCCACCGTCGCCCGGGCGGCCGCGCTCTCCGGGTGGAAGAACGCCGAGCCGTGGTCCCCCTCGATCACGGTGACCGTGCCGCCCGGCCTCAGCACCCGCCGCAGCGCGGCCAGTGCCGCCGCCGGGTCGGCCAGGTGTTCCAGCACGAAGCAGACGAAGAGGTGGTCGAAGGCGCCGTCGGCGAACGGCAGCCGGTGCAGGTCCCCGTGGTGCCACGTCACCTGCGCGCCGGGCGCGTGCGCCGCCACCCGGGCGCGCGCCTGGGCGAGCGAGTCGGCCGAGATGTCGGCGGCGGTCAGGTGGATGCCGGGGCTGGCCGCCAGCAGGTGCACCGTCTGCGCCCCGACGCCGCAGCCCGCCTCCAGCACCCGGCTGCCCGCCCGGTACGCCGTGCCCGCGTGCAGCAGTTCCGCGAGCGTGTTCGCCTGGTCGCCGAGGCGCTGCGCCTCGGTCGTCGAATAGCCGTGCACGTAGCCCGGGCCGTCCGTCTGCGTGCCGCTCCGCGCGGCCGTCCGAGCGGTCGTCGGCGTGCCGCTCCGCGCGGTCGTCAGGGCAGCGGTCTGCGTGCCGCTCCGTGTGGTGTCCCGAGTGGTCGTCTCCGTGGTCATGCCCCCACCCTGGCCCGCACAATGGACCGGTGAACAGGTCCAAAGGAGCGGCTGTTGACAGGTCCAGAACCGCGAGCGCCGACTTCCTCCAGCTCGACACCGCCGACGCCCCGCCCGGCGGACTCGCCGCCTGGCTCGCCCGGCGGCTGCGCCGGGCGATCGCGGACGGCCGCCTCCCCACCGGCAGCCGGCTGCCCGCCACCCGGGTGCTCGCCGCCGAGCTGGGGGTCTCCCGAGGCGTCGTCACCGACGCCTACCGGCGCCTCACCGAGGAGGGCCAGATCGCCGGCCGGGGCAGGGGCGGCACCGTCGTCGTCGCCACCCCCGCACCGCCGCCGCCCCCGCCCGCCGGACCGCCCGCAGCGGCACCCGCCCTGTTCGACGCCGCGCCCGGCCCCGCGAGCTTCGACGCGCTGCGCGCCGCCCCCGCCCGGATCGACCTCGGGCCCGGCGTCCCCGACCTCGCCGCGTTCCCCCGCGCGGCCTGGCTCCGCGCCGAACGCGCCGTCCTCGACGGGCTCCCCGCCCACGAGTTCGGCTACGGCGACCCGCGCGGCACACCCGAACTGCGCCGGGCCGTCGCCCACTGGCTCGCCCGCAACCGGGGCATCCGAGCCGACCCCGACGAGGTGCTGATCGTCGCCGGCGCGGCCCAGGCCCTCACCCTGCTCGGCCAGGTCTTCGCCCAGGAGGGCATCACCGAGGTGGCCGTCGAGGACCCGGGCTCGCTCGGCACCCGCCAGCACCTCGGCCACTGGCTCACCGCCACCCCGCCCGTCCCGGTCGACGCCGACGGCATCCGGGTCGACGCCCTGCGCGCCACCGGCGCCCCCGCCGTCCTGCTCACCCCCGCCCACCAGTTCCCGACCGGCGTCGTGCTCGCCGGCGAACGACGCCGCGAACTCCTCCGCTGGGCCGGCGAGGGCGGCCTCGTCATCGAGGACGACTACGACGCCGAGCACCGTTACGACCGCGCCCCCGTCCCCGCGCTGCGCGGCGTCCGCCCCGAACAGGTCTGCTACACCGGCAGCGTCTCCAAACTGCTCGCGCCCGCCCTGCGCACCGGCTGGCTGATCGTCCCGCCCCGCCACCGCGAGGCCGTCCTCGACGCCAAGCGCTACGCCGACCTCGGCAACGCCGCCCTGCCGCAACTGGTCCTCGCCCGGCTGATGGAGAACGGCGACCTGGAACGCCACCTGCGGCTGCTGCGCCCGCGCCACCGGCGGCGCCGGGACGCGATGATCGCCGCGATCGGGAGTCACCTGCCGGGCGCCGTCGTGCACGGCGCCGCGGCCGGGCTGCACCTGACGGTCACCTTCCCGGCCGGCCTGGACTGCTCCGACGCCGAACTCGCCACGGCCGCGCTCGCGCACGGCGTCAAGGTGCAGCCGCTCTCCTGGCACGCCCGGCTGCCGCACCCGCCCGGGCTGGTGCTCGGCTACGCGGCCGGGGCACCGGGCGAGATCGCGGAGGGCGTCGCCGTCCTGGGCCGGCTGGTGCGGCGAATGGGGTGACGGCGGGCGCGTTGGAGGAGCGGTGGCGCGTCCGGCCCCGCTACGCTGGCGCCGCCCCGCGAGCCCGAACCCGGTGCCCGGCCTGCCTTCCTGCCCGCCCGTTCCGCCCGTACCCGTTCCCCACCCGGGAGGCCCGATGCCGTCGCTCCGGCGGACCGTCCACGTCGCGGTGCTGACGCTGCTGCTGGCCGCCCTGACCCCGCCCGCGGACGGCACGGCGCGCGGGTCCCGCCGGCCGCCGCCCACCACGGAGAGGACGACGCCCATGCCGACCGAGGAATCCCGCCTGCTCGCCGGCCGGCGGATCGTCTACTCGTACCACGGCCCGACCCCGCCGTCCGGGCTGCTCCGGATCATCCGCGAGGGCCGCGCGGCCGGGGTCATCCTGTTCGGCGAGAACGTCACTCCGGCCGCCGAGTTCCACGACGCGGTCGAGAAGTTGCGGCAGGCCGCCGCCGAGGCGCCGGGCGGCCGTCCGCTGCTGCTGATGACCGACCAGGAGGGCGGCAAGGTCCGCCGGCTATCCGGCGAACCCGTCCTGTCCGCCCGCAGCACCGGGCTGGCGGCGCACCCGGTCACCGCCGCGGCCGGCTCCGGCGCCGGCGCGGGCCGCAACCTCGCCACGGCCGGCCTGAACACCAACCTCGCCCCGGTCCTCGACGTCTACGACACCCCCGACAACTTCATCGACCACGCCGAGCGCTCCTACAGCCAGGACCCCGCCGTGGTGGCCGAGTTGGGCGCCGCCTTCGTCACCGCCCAGCAGGGCCTCGGGGTCGCGGCCACCGCCAAGCACTTCCCCGGCCTCGGTGCCGCCGCCCGGGACCGGAACACCGACGAGGGCCCCGTCACCCTCGACGTCGGGCTGGACGAGCTCCGAGCCCGCGGCGAGGCCCCCTACCGCGCCGCCATCGCCGCCGGGGTGCGCCTGGTGATGACCTCCTGGGCCGTCTACCCCGCCCTCGACGCGGCCCACCCGGCCGGGTTCTCCCGCACCGTCGTCCAGGGCGAACTCCGCGACCGGCTCGGCTTCGACGGCGTCACCATCACCGACGCCCTCGAAGCCGGCGCCCTCGCCTCCTACGGCGACACGCCCGGCCGGGCCCTCGCCGCCGCCGAGGCCGGCATGGACCTGCTGCTCTGCTCGGCCCGCGACGTCGGCCAGGGCGAGGCCGCCGCGGACGCCCTCGCCACCGCCCTCGACTCGGGTGACCTCCCCCGCCCCGCCTTCCTGGAGGCCACCACCCGGATCGACTCCCTCCGCGACTCCCTCCGAGCCCCCCTCGACGCCTCCTTCGGCGCTTCCCCCAGCCGCCCCTAGACCGGGCCCGGTCGTCGGTGGCGGGGGAGTCCGGGGCATGGGTTTCTCCGGATCTTTCGTGGTGGCGCGGGCCGAGCGGCCGCTCAGCGAGTTGTCGGCCCTGCGGGCGGTCGACGCCCCGCCCTGCTGGTCGGCCCGCGACGGCGCCTGGCGGATCCTGCGGCTGGCCTCGCGCGCGGAGAGGCCGGCCTCCGGCCCGATCCGGCGGCCCTGCGGTCCGTGCTGGAGGCGGACTGCGACCCGCTCGCCGAGGACCTGGTCATCGACCTGGTCCACGCCCTGGGCTTCAGGTTCGACGCGGGGGAGAGCCCGCCCGGTCCTCGGTGAGCAGCTCGCGCAGGTCGAGGATGCGGTAGCCGCGGTCGCGGACGGCGTCGATGATCCTGGGCAGCGCCTCGGCGTCGAGGCAGCGACGGCCCGGGGTCTCGTCGGGCGTGCCGACGTGGAGCTGGAGGACGGCTCCCGGGGTGAGGGCGGCGAGGGCGCGGTCGACGGCCTTGGCGGCCGTCATGCCGGCTGCGGGGCCGAGGTAGCCGTTGGTGTCGGCGGTGAATTCGAGATCGGCGAAACCCAGGGCGTTGACCTCGGCGATCCGCTGCGGCGTGGTCTCGCTGTAGGGGAAGCGGAAGAACGGCAGCGGCTCGGCGCCGCCGGCCCCGCGGATCGCCGCGTCGGCGCGCAGCACCTCGGCGCGGGCCTGCGGGGCGGTCAGCCCGGTGAAGTGCGGGTGGCTGTACGAGTGGTTGCCGAGCCCGTGCCCGGCGTCGGCCATCGCCCGGACGGCGGCCGGGTGCTGCTCGGCGAACTGCCCGGTCGGGAAGAAGGTCGCCGGCGCGCCGCGGCCCCGCAACTCGGCGAGCACGGCGTCCAGGCCGGTCTCGTCCCAGGCGGCGTTGAAGGTGAGCGCCACGACCCGCTCCTCGGTGGGCAGCCGCCGGACCTCGCCCCCGAGCAGCACGGCGGGGGGCGCGGCCCCGGTCACGGCGAGGACGGCGACCAGGGCAGCGGCAACGGCCAGCAGACGCTTCACGACTCCCCAACGCAGCCGGCCGGTTGAGGTCACGCGGCGTGCGGCCGACCGGGACGGGCGCTGGGATCGAGCCAGCGAAGGCGGTTTCCGGTCTGTCTGACGGGTTGACGGCCGGATTGGCGGCGGGGCGTTCGAATCGTGTGCGAGGGTTGCGGCGTGCCACATGTGAAATGTCACATGGGGCACTTGTGAAGTGAAGTACCCGTGCAGTGATTTCCAGAGAGAATGGAGTATCGAATGAACCGACTCGCTCTGCTCGCCGCCGGCGTCGCCGGGGCGGCGACCCTGCTGGCCGTTCCGGCCGAAGCCGGCGCGGCCACCGCGGCCACCACCGTCACCTGCGGGGCCTCCGGGCTGCAGGCCGGGCTGTCGACCAAGGTGTGTGCCGAGATCACCGGCAACAGCGTCCAGTTCTACGGGCAGATCAGCCTGGCGGGCCCGCCGAGCCCGGGCACCACGCTGCCGACGCGCGAGCTGCTGACCGGGCTGTCGGGCCAGGTCGTGGGCGGTGCCTCGCTCGGCACGGTGAACGGGTACACGAGGTTCACGGCCAGCACGGTGCAGGTGCGGGGCGTCGGCGGCACGGTGCCGTGCGGCTCCACCGTTCACGGCAGCTTCAGTGTGGCCGAGTTCCCGTGGAGCCCGGTGCCGGTGACCGTGGACGTCGTGGTGCCGTGCTGACGTAGCGTCGGTCGATGAGCCGGGCCCGGGAGTTGGCGGACTCCCGGGCCCGGCGTCGTTCAGCCGGCGAAGGTCAGGCTGCCGGGGATCGCCGCGAACGCGGTGCGCAGCTCCTCGGCCAGGGCGGCCCGGCTCGGGCCCGCGCCGGGGTGCGGCGGATGGCCGTCGGCGAGGACCCAGGCGGACAGGGCGGCGTGGAAGGCGGCCACCAGCAGGTCCAGGGCCAGTCGGAGCCGCAGCTCCCGCGCGCCGGCGGGCAGGCCGAGCCGCCCGTGCAGGACCTCCTCGGCGGTCGCGATGGTGCGGTCGCAGAAGCGCAGGCCGTGGGCGTCCATCGACGGAGTGTCCACCGCGAGGCGCCGGCTCCGCAGGGTCCGCCGCGCCCAGGTGTCCGTTGGGCCCCCCGCCTCCGTCGTGCGCTCCTCCTCCGCCATGCGGTCGAGGGCCGTGAACAGGGCCTCCTGGAGTGCGGCGAGCACCGGCCGGCCGTCGAGCGGGACGGTCCGCGCCTCTGCGACGAAGGTGTTCCAGAGCGCCTCGGTCGGGGCCATCGCGGATGGTCACCTTCAACCTGCTGTACTGCACCGGCCTCGGGCCGGACCTCGGGTGGCTCGCCGGGGAGGTCGCCGCCGGCCGGCTGGACCCGCAGATCGCCTGGCGCGGCGGCTGGGACGCCGCCGCGGAGGCGGTCGACGCGCTGCTCGGCCGGAAGCTGCACGGGAAGGCGGTGCTCGACCTGCGCTGACGAGCCGCGCCGACCGGGTGGCCCGAGGGCGTGCGGGCGTGCGGGCGGGCCGGCGCGATGACGACTTGAAGAATTCTTCATTCGCAGGGGATGATGCTCTCCGGCCGCACCCGGCCACCCGGGTACCCCGCCCGCCGCGTGCCACCGGGCGCGGCCGGACACCCGAGCACAGCGAGCACCAGGAGGAGAGCGGACGATGCCCGTCCCGCTGTACCAGGCCAAGGCGGAGTTCTTCCGCACCCTCGGGCACCCGGTCCGGATCCGCGTCCTGGAACTGCTGCAGGACGGGCCGCGGCCGGTGCGCGAGCTGCTGGCCGAGATCGAGGTCGAGCCGTCGAACCTCTCCCAGCAGCTCGCGGTGCTGCGCCGCACCCAGCTGGTCACGGCCACCCGCGAGGGCAACACCGTGGTGTACGCGCTGAGCACGCCGGACGTCGCCGAGCTGCTGCGCGCCGCCCGGCGCATCCTCACCGAGCTGATCACCGACCAGGGCGCGCTGCTCACCGAGCTCCGCGCGCCCGGCGCCCGCGCCCTCACGGCCCCGGATCCCGGGCGCTCGACCGGGGAATGAGCACCCGGCGGCGGGACCGGCACGGGCCCGCCGCCCGGGAGACAGACGGCAGTACCGCCCGACCGAAGGAGAACCCGGCCATGGCCGACGGCAACAGCGACGAGCAGAGCAGGCGCAGGGCCATGCTCATCCGCGCGGGCATCTACATCTTCGCCACGCACCTCTTCGCGGGCTTCGTCATCCTGCTGTTCACCCTCGGGGGTCGGCACTGAGCCGCGCGGAACGCGGCTGACCGCCACCGGTCCGGTCGGCGCCGAGGTACCGGCGGGTGGTGCTGGTCCAGATCTGGACGCCCTCGACCAGCTCCCGGGTGCCGTCGAGGTACCAGCGGCCGGCCGGGTGGCGGAGCAGCAGGCCCCGCCGCAGGGTGTCGCCCTCCTCCCGCAGGCGCGCGATCCGGGCGCGGACGGCCGCCGTGGCCTGGGCGCGGGTGCAGCCGCGGACGCGCTGCAGGGTCAGCACCGTGTTGAAGGCGGCGGCGGCCTGGCGCTCCTCCCGGTCCAGTGAGTAGAGGTCGTTGATCAGCGTCGCGGCGTCGGCGGTGTGTGCGCGCAGCCGGTGCAGCGCGGGCTCGGCGTGCAACCGGGCCGGGGCGTCGGCGCCGTGGACCCGCTCCAGTATGTTCATGAACGGGTAGAGGCAGCTGGCGTGGCGGCGGAGCCGCACGGTCTCGGGGAGGCCGGGGAAGGTGCGGCCGGCCCGGTGGGCGGACTCGGCGAGGAAGGTCTGCAGGCAGGCCCGCCACTCGGCGGCGCTCCGCTCGCGCCAGGCGGGCGACATGCCGTCGCACTGCCGCTGCCACAGCTCCCGCCAGGAACGCAGCAGCGCCGTGTCGCCCGGCGCGGGCGGCGGGGCGTCCCCGGCCAGGACGGCGAGCAGCGGGTGGACGACGGCGCGGGCCTCGGCGGGGTGACGGCCGGGCGGGCCGTCGAAGCGGTCGTCGAGGATGGTGAACCAGCCGAGGACGTCGACCAGCAGGCCGAGTTCGGCGTCCCGCGCCCGGGGGTAGGCGTGGCCGATCAGCTCGGGGAGCCCGTACGCCTGGTAGCGCGGCAGGGCGGTGGGGGTGAGCAGGCCGTGTCGCAGCGCCCAGTCGGCGTGCCGGGCGGTGGCGCCGCGCAGTTCGCCGGGGAGGCGGCGGGCGACGGTCCCCGGGGGCTGCGGCGCCGGCCCGGCGGCCGGATGCGCGGGAGGGGACGCGGGCGGGGCGGGCCGGGGGACGGTGGCCGTCCGGGTTCTCGCGGTGGTGGTGGCCGTCCGCGGGGCGGCGGCGGCGCCCGGTCGGCCGCCGTCGCGCGGGGTGAGCCGGACGCGCAGGCCCTGGGCCTGGACGGTGGTCCAGACGACCTCACGGGCCCGGGCGCCCGGGACGGCGGTCGGCCGCCACCGGCGCAGGACGGCGGCGGCGGCCACGGTCAGCTCCGCCCAGGCGAACGCCTCGCCGATGCACTTGTGCTTGCCCGCCCCGAAGGGCAGGAACGCCTGCCGCCCGGCGCTCGCCGCGCCGCCGCCCTCGCGCCAGCGGTCCGGGTGGAAGCGCAGCGGGTCCGGGTGGAGCAGCGGGTCGCGGTGCAGTGCGGTGAGGCTGTAGAGCAGCTCGGTGCCGGCCGGGATCCGGTACGGGCCGAGCTCGACCGGCACGCGCGCGGTCCGCATCAGGAAGGCGTTCGGCGCGTGCAGCCGGACCACTTCCTGGGTGACGCGGCGCGTGTACGTGAGCCGGGCGAGCGCCTCGGGGGTGGGAACGGTGCCCGCCGGGAGGTGCTCGTCCAGTTCCGCGAGGACGCGGGCTTCCACCCGGGGGTGCCGCAGCAGTTCGTCGATCAGCCAGGTGAGGGTGGTGGAGACGGTCTCGGTGCCCGCGCCGAACATGGTGATCGCCTCGGAGCGCACGTCCGCCTCGGTGAGCGGCCGGCCGGTGGCGGGGTCGGTCGCGGCGCGCAGCAGCTTGGGCAGCGTGCGGTCCCGGCCGGCCGGCGGGCCGGCCGCGGCGGCGCCACCGAACGGACAGCCACCCGACGGCGCCCCGCCCGTGGCCGGACCCGTGGCCGGACCCGTGGCCGGACCCGTGGCCGGACCGCCCGGCCGGGGGGCTCCGTTGACGGCCTGGTCGACCACCCGGTTCAGCACCCGCACGGCGGCGTCGAAGCGCCGGTTGACCGGCAGCGGCAGCCGGGCGAACGCCGGGTGCGGGTACAGCGACTGGACGATCTGCCCCTTCACCATGTCGGGCAGCGCCCGGTGGAAGGCGAGCGTGGCCTCCTCGCTCAGCCGCGCGTCGAACAGCGCGCGGGTGACGATCTCCAGCGCGAGGTGGTTCATCTCCTTGGCGACGTCGAGGACCTGGCCCGGCCGCCACCGTCCGGCCCGTTCCTCGGCGACCTGGTGCATCACCGCGAGGTACTCGGCCATCCGGTCCGCGCCGAAGGCGGGCTGGACGATCCGGCGGCGGTCCCGGTGCGCCTGGCCCTCGGACATCAGCAGCCCGTCGCCGAACGCCGTCCTGAGGGTGTCCTGGACGGCGCCGCGCGGACAGTCGTGGGCGAGCGCCACCAGCAGGGTGTGGACCAGGTGGGCGTCGGTGACCACGCAGACGGTGCGCGGCCCGAGCCGGATCCGCACCACGCCGCCGTGACGGGCGAGCGAGCCGAGGAAGCCCAGCGGGTCGCGCAGCAGGGCGGGGGCGTGGCCGAGGCCGGGGAGGGCGCCGGGCGCGAGCGGGGGAGTGGTCGTGGGAGCCGGCCGTCGGGCGCCTCTGGGGGGAGCGATCGTTCTGCGGAGCTCGGTCGTCAGGGACATGACATCACCTCTCACCAGTTGGACCGGCGCGGCGGGACCGCCGGAGCCGCCGCCGCGACAGGCGGAATCCGAGGGCCCCGACCAGCGCGTACCCCCGCGCGCGCCACAGGCAGCGGGGGCGCACGCCATAGCAAACGCGCCCGTTCGGCGAGCGTTGCGTCGGATGTCCGGGGATCACTCCATCGGCGGATCCCGCCGTCACCGGCCCGGCGTGCCGGGCGCGATGGGCGGACCGGCCGGCCGGAATGTGCTACACGCGCGCGTCCGTCCTCGGCCTCCCGCCTGCCGGGCGGCAGCACCTGGGCCGTTCCGGGCTGGGCGGACGGCCGACGCCGGGTCGGGCGTCGTCGCCGCGGCGGCAGGGTCTTTCGGCCCTCGGCCGGAGGGCCCGCGCGGGTCCAGCATGGTCCGGAACCGAGGAGGACCCTGATGACCCGTCTGCGCCACCGCCCCGCCCCCGACGTCCGGGTGGAGATCCGCGGTGAGCTGTCCCGTGAGGCCGCCGAGTACGCGCGGGCCCAGGCGCGGGACGTCTTCGCGACGCTCGGCCCGGGCACGCACGCGGCCCGGATCCGGCTCACCCGGCTCCGCGGTCGGGCGGTCAGCCGACCGGTCGTGGCGCAGGCCTCGGCGGAGCCGGACGGCGTCGGCCCGGTCCGGGTCCAACTGGCCGCCGCGACCGCGCACGAGGCGGTGGACGTCGTGCTCGGCACCCTCGCCGGCCGGGCCGCGCGGCTGCGCGAGCAGGGGGACATCGGGCTCGCCGCGGTGTACGAGAGCTCCTACCGCCCGCAGTACGTCCCCCGGCCGCTGGCGGAGCGGCGGATCGTCCGCCGGAAGACGGTCGTGCCCGCCCGCCGCACCCCCGACCAGGCCGCCCGCGACCTGCTCGCCCTGGACCACGGCTTCCACCTCTTCGTCGACGCGCTCACCGGCCAGGACAGCCTGGTCCACCGCCGGCCGGGCGGCGGGCTCCGGCTGGTCCGCGCGCACTCCGCCGCGCGGCTCGGCGGCTCCGACCTCCCGCTGACCGAGAGCCCGCACCCCGCCCCCCGCCTCGACGGGTCCGAGGCCGCCCGCCGACTCTGGCTCACCTGCTGGCCGTTCGTCTTCCACACCGATCCCGACGACGGCCGGGGCCGGGTCCTCTACCGCCGCTACGACGGCCACTACGGCTCGATCGCGCCGGTCGCGGAGGCCTTCTGACGGGCAGCAGAGGGGTAGGACACCGGGCAGGAGAACGGGCAGGAGACCCGGGCAGGAGGACGGGCGCGACCCGGACGACGGGTGCAGAGCACGGCCACACGACGACGCGACGACGCGACGACGCCACACGACGGGCACGCCCCGAGCGGAAGACGGGAACTGGGACCATGGACTGCGAAGACGTCATGCTGACCGTCCGGATCACCGCGGCCGAGCGGGCGCTGCTGCGCGAACTGGCGCGCGGCCACGGCAGCGACGTGTCGGAGGTGGCGGCGGACGGCCTGCTCGACGTCATCCCGGCCCTGTCCGGTGACGCCGCCGTGCGCCGACTGCTGCGCGTCCTGGCCCGGCCGGCGCCCTGCGCCGTCACGTTCTGGCTGCCGGCCCCCGTGGCGGACCTCCTGCCGCTGCTCGGCGAGCGGGTCGCCCGGGCCGGCGGGCTGCGGGCCTGCCCGGCGAGTGCCGCGCTCGCCGCCGCCCTGCGGCTCTGGCTGGCGGGCGACCCGGCTCGGCTGGCCGCCTCCCTCGCGACCCTGCACGCCCCCGGCACCCGTCGGAGCCCCGTCGCACCGTCCATCCCCGCGCTGCGCGCGGCGGCCTGACCGGGCGACAGGGGACGTAGGGCCCGTCCGGACGCCGGGCGTGCCCGCCGTGACCGGCGTCACCGGTGTGGCCGACGTGGCCGGCGCGGCGCGGTCCGGGTGACGCCGGTTCGGCCGGCGGCCGGAGCGGCCGTGCGGGGTGTCCCCAATGGCATGTCCCGGGCGGGAATTCGGCTGGTCAGAGCTCTGGTCACGGCCTCCCGGCAGGTCTAGCATTCCGGTCACGGCAGCCGGATCCCGAACCCCCGGGAGCAGCCGGCCAGGTGGCCGACGCCACCCTGCCGGGGAGCGCGTACCCCCCGAGCGCGCTCCCCGGCACCGCCGCCCACGGCGCCCCTCCCCTCCGGTGCCCACTGCCGCCTTTGGTGCCCACTGCCGCCCGGTGCTCGCTCCCGCCCGGAGGACCGCCGCCGACGCGCCGTCACCCCACCGCGGTCCGCGCCACGATCAGTGCTGCGATCAGCGCCGTCATCCCCTCCGTACCCCGCCGTGACCCCGCCCCGGCGCAGCCCGCGCGGACCCCGCCTGTCCCGCTTCCGGGCGCCGCAAACCCGTCTGAACGAATTTCGAAAGATGTTTCTGTTATCGCCCCCCGCCCCCTGCGCTCTCCAAGGTGTCGGAGGCCCGATCGCCACATCAGGTGGCACGGGCCGTCACACCGAGGACAGGAGAGTGAGCGCGATGGGACACCGGGGTTCGGAACACCGGCGCACGCGGCGCAAGAAGTCAGGGCGTCGGAAGGCGCTTCTGGCAGTGGCGGTCGCGGCCGGGTTGCTCGCGGGCGTGCTGGGCATCCAGACCGCGCTGGATCCGGCCGCCGACCGCAGCGGCACCACGGCGGCGGCGGGAGGTTCGGCCGACCGGGCGGAGGCGGGCACGGTCGGACTGGTCGTCGACGACGCCGGGGAGACCGGCACGGCCGAGGGCGGCACCAAGCCGCCCGCGCCGAAGCGGGACCAGAAGGCCGCGCCGATCAAGGAGATACCCAAGGACCAGCCCGACCGCGGCCTGGTCTACGCCGGTCTGACCCTGCCGACGGGCGACCGCTGCTCCGGTTCGCTGGAGGTCCCGGGCGGCGAGCTCTGCAGCCACGGCCCGGACGCGCCGCCGAAGGACGTGGACATCCGCAAGGACGTCGCGCCGGTGGCCGCCGCGGCCGCCGCCCCGCCGCTGACGCCGCCCGCCGACGCCCAGCCGCCCGCCGCCGCCGACCTGTTGAAGGGTGCGCCGGTCCTGGACGCGGGCCAGAAGGCCCTGCTGGGTGACTCCGGCGCTGCCGCCGCGGGCGCCTCGGCGCCGCAGCAGACGCCCGCCGCCGGCGGGTCCGCGGTGGTCTGCGAGGGTGACGGCAGCGCCGGCAACCGGGTCCAGGTGGTGTACGTCCACGGCCCAGGCAACGACCGCTTCGCCCAGTACCTGGCCTCCTTCAAGAAGTGGGCCGCGGACGTCGACGTCATCTACAACGCCAGCGCCCAGGAGACCGGCGGCGTCCGGCACGTCCGGTTCGTCACCGAGTCCGACTGCACCGCCTCGGTGCTGAACGTGCAGGTCTCGGACTCCGAGCTCCAGGACTTCAACGCGACGAACCGCGCGATCGCCGCGCAGGGGTTCAACCGCAAGGACCGCAAGTACATGATGTTCACCGACGCCAAGGTGTACTGCGGCATCGGCACCTTCGCGGGTGACGAGCGTCCGGGCCAGGACAACATGAGCAACTTCGGCCCCTCCTACGGCCGGACCGACTCCGGTTGCTGGGGCGGCCACACCGCGGCGCACGAACTCGGCCACAACCTCGGCGCGGTGAGCAACAGCGCGCCGAACTCCAGCAAGGGCGGCCACTGCGTCGACGAGTGGGACCTGATGTGCTACTCGGACACCCCGTACTACCCGCAGATGAAGACCGTCTGCCCTGACAACAACAGCGACATGCGGCTCGACTGCCGCCACGACGACTACTACAGCACCTCGCCCGCGGCCGGCAGCTACCTGGCCACGCACTGGAACGTCGCCAACAACCGGTTCCTGATCGCCGGCAACGGCACCGGCCCGAACCCCAGCCCGACGCCGACCGCGACGTCCACGCCGACCCGCACCGCGTCGCCGTCCCCGACCGGCACCACCACCCCGAGCCCGACCGGCACGCCGTCGCCCACCGGTACTCCGTCGCCGACCGGGACGCCGACCAAGACCGGCTCGCCCAGCCCGACCGCCTCGCCCACCGGCGGCAACACCGGCCCGGACATGACGGTCAGCCAGGTCACCCAGAACTCGGCCGTGCTGAGCTGGCCCGCCGTCCAGGGTGCCGCCGGCTACGACGTGCTGCTGAACGGCCAGGCCATCGGCACCGTCCGCGCCACCGTGGTCGGCCTGGTCCGGCTCGCCCCCGGCACCTCGTACACCGTGGCCGTCGCCGTGCGTGACGCCGCGGGCGCCGTCTCCAAGCCCGGCCGCGCGGTGACCTTCAAGACCACGGCCGACGGCGGCCAGCCGCAGCCCGGCAGCCGCTACACCATGGTCAACGGGCTCACGGGCCAGGCCGCCGACCTGTGGGGCAGCTCGATGAACGACGGCACCGTCGCCATCGCCTACCAGCGCACCGGCTACGCCAACCAGAAGTGGACCTTCGAGGACGCCGGCTCCGGCGCCGTCCGGATCAAGTCCGCCCGCTCCGACAAGTGCCTCCAGCTGGGCGGCAACGCGGTGGCCGGCCAGTACCTCGCCCAGCAGCCCTGCTCCGGCGCGGCCGCCCAGAAGTGGCGGCTCACCCCGTCGGGCGGCGGGTTCACCCTGAGCGCCGACGGCTCGGACCTGGTGCTCGGCGTCAGCAACCGCTGGTACTACGGCGGCTGGCTGCTGGAGCTGCAGAAGGCCAACGGCCAGGCCTACCAGTCCTGGACGCTGCAGAAGACCTCCTGACGCACTGATCAGCCGGCCGGCCGACGCGCCGGCCGGCTGACGAACGCCCCTGCCACTCCCACCGGGTGGGGGGGGCGCCCGCGGGGCCCCGCCGCGGGGGCCCCCCCCCGCGCCCCCCCCCCCCCCCCCCCCCCCCCCCGCGCCCCCCCCCCCCCCCCCCCCCGCCCCCCCCCC
>NZ_JBHXTG010000063.1:0-57070 GCF_042677465.1 Kitasatospora sp. NPDC127111 | reverse complement strand
AGCGGACCCCACCGCCGCGGCCGCCCCCCCAGCCGGCGCGGGCGCCGGCGCGGGCGGCGGCGCCCCCGCCCGGGCCGGGTTCGGGGCGGGCTCCGAGGGCGCGGTCGCACCGCCCCGACGTGCGCGGCGACCCTTGACAGGCGGTTCGGGGGCTGGATTACTTGGGCCTGTTCGAGCGCAGACCGAATGGTCGGTCGGCAGTCGGCTCGGCCGGCCGCCCCCGACGGTGGAGGGAGTAGCGATGACCAGCACGCCGACCGGCCCGGAGCCCGCCCGGACCCGTCTGGGCGAGCCGATCCCGGACGGACTGCTGGACGCCGGCGAGCGGATGACCGGCGAGGAGCTGCGCGCGCACCAACTGGCGCACCTCCGCCGCACGTTGCGCCACGCGTACGACAACGTCGAGCTGTACCGGAAGAAGTTCGACGCGGCCGGTGTGCGGCCCGAGGACTGCCGGACCCTCGCCGATCTGGCGCGCTTCCCCTTCACCACCAAGGCCGACCTGCGCGAGACCTACCCCTTCGGCATGTTCGCCGTCCCGATGGAGCAGGTCCGCCGGATCCACGCCTCCAGCGGCACCACCGGCCGGCCCACCGTGGTCGGCTACACCGAGCACGACCTCTCGGTCTGGGCCGACGTGATGGCCCGTTCGATCCGCGCGGCCGGCGGCCGGGCCGGCCACAAGGTGCACGTCGCCTACGGGTACGGATTGTTCACCGGCGGCCTGGGCGCGCACTACGGCGCCGAGCGGGCCGGCTGCACGGTGATCCCCGCCTCGGGCGGCATGACGGCCCGCCAGGTGCAGCTGATCCAGGACTTCCGGCCCGAGATCATCATGGTCACCCCCTCCTACCTGCTCACCCTGCTCGACGAGTTCGAGAAGCAGGGCGTGGACCCGAGGGACACCTCGCTGCGGGTCGGCATCTTCGGCGCCGAGCCGTGGACGGAGGAGATGCGCCGCGAGATCGAGGAGCGGATGGACCTGCACGCCGTCGACATCTACGGCCTCTCCGAGGTGATGGGCCCCGGCGTCGCCCAGGAGTGCGTGGAGACCAAGGACGGGCTGCACGTCTGGGAGGACCACTTCTACCCCGAGGTGGTGGACCCGCTGACCGACGAGGTGCTGCCCGACGGCACCCGGGGCGAGATCGTCTTCACCTCGCTCACCAAGGAGGCGCTGCCGGTCATCCGTTACCGCACCCGCGACCTCACCCGCCTGCTGCCCGGCACCGCCCGCCCGGCGTTCCGGCGGATGGAGAAGGTCACCGGCCGCAGCGACGACCTGATCATCCTGCGCGGCGTGAACGTCTTCCCCACCCAGATCGAGGAGATCCTGCTCCGGGTCCCGGCGGTGGCGCCGCACTTCCAGCTGCGGCTGACCCGCCGGGGCCGACTGGACCACATGACGGTCCGGGTCGAGGCCCGGCCCGACGCGACGTCCGAGCAGCGGGAGGCCGCGGCGGCGGCGATCGTCCGGGCGGTCAAGGACGGCGTCGGGGTGACGGTGGAGGCCGAGGTGCTGGACCCGTACAGCCTGGAGCGCTCGGTCGGCAAGATCAAGCGGATCGCCGACCTGCGGAACGCCTGACGCCGCGTGACCCGGGCCGCCCGGAGGGGCCGACCCCTGTAAGTGGCCCAGGAACCGCGTGCCGAACCGGCCCCTGTCTGCCGGACCACCTGGCCCCTAGGCTCGGCAGCGTGACCAACACAGTCGACTTCTACTTCGATCCGATCTGCCCGTTCGCCTGGATCACCTCCCGGTGGATCCTGGAGGTCGAGCGCCACCGCGAACTCGACCTCACCTTCCGGGTGATGAGCCTGTCCGTCCTCAACGAGGGCCGCGAGGACCTCCCCGAGCGCTACCGCCGCCTGCTCGACACCGGCTGGGGCCCGGTGCGGGTCTGCGTCGCCGCGGCCGAGCACCACGGCGAGCACGTCCTGCGCGACCTCTACACCGCGCTCGGCACCCGCCTGCACGACCAGGACCGGGCGGCCGACGACACCGTCATCCGGGAGGCCCTGATCGAGGCCGGGCTCCCGGAGGAACTGGCCGACGCGGCCCACAGCACCGCGTACGACCTCGCGCTGCGCAAGAGCCACCACGAGGGCATGGACCCGGTCGGCGAGGAGGTCGGGACGCCGACCCTCCACGTCGACGGCACCGCGTTCTTCGGGCCGGTGCTCAGCGCGATCCCGCGGGGCGAGGACGCGCTGAAGGTCTTCGACGGCGTGCGGCTGCTGGCCGGCTACCCGAAGTTCTTCGAGCTCAAGCGCACCCGCACGGGGTCGCTCGACTTCTCCTGAGGCGCCGCCTTCCGAGGCGCCGCCTTCTCGTGAGGGCCGCCACCTCGCGGACCCGCGCCGGATCTCTGCCGCGCTGGCCCGCGAGGCGGCGGAGTGCGCACGGGTGAGCCGGTGCGGCGGGCGCTCTACGATGTGCCCATGAGCGGGAGCCTTCAACTGTCAGGTGCGCATCGGTCGCAGCAGCCCGGCGTCGGCGCGCGGCCGGGGAGCGACGAGGCGGCGGGGAGCGACGAGCGGCTGGAGACGGCGGCCGGGATCCTCGCGCTGCTCGCCGACCGCACCCGGCTCGCGCTGATGCAGCGGCTGGGCGAGGGCGAGGCCGACGTGACGACGCTGACCGAGGCCTGCGGCGCGGCCCGGCCCTCGGTCAGCCAGCACCTGGGCAAGCTGCGGCTGGCCGGGCTGGTCACCACCCGCAAGGACGGGCGGCGGGTGGTCTACGCGCTGCGGCACGGGCATCTGCGCCGGCTGGTCAACGAGGCGCTGAACGTCGCCGACCACCAGATCAGCGGGCTGCCGCCGCACGACTGAGCCGGGGGCGGCAGGGTCCGTCCCGCCGACCGGTCAGGAGCGCGGGCGGGGGTGCGGGGGTGCGGGAGCGGGCGGGCAGGGGCTTCTTCTTCTCACCAATAGGTGCACACGTATGCACATGTTGTCTTATGCTGGTGCCATCGCCCCGGCGGCGTCCCGGCGTTCACGCCGCCCCGCCGGTGGCCTGCCGTCCTGCGCACCGTCGTCCCGCCCGCCGCCGTCCGGCGGGCCGAGTCCGAGCGGGGTCCCCATGCTGTCCGTGCTGCGCGAACGCACCTACCGGCACCTGTTCGCCGCCCAGGTCGTGGCCCTGGTGGGCACCGGACTGGCGACCGTCGCCCTCGGTCTGCTCGCCTACGACCTCGCCGGCGCCGACGCCGGCTCGGTGCTCGGCACGGCGCTGGCGATCAAGATGGTGGCCTACGTCGGGATCGCGCCGCTGGTCGGTGCGCTGGCCCACCGGATCCCGCGCCGGCGGCTGATGGTCGCCTCCGACCTGATCCGGGCGACGGTCGCGCTCGCGCTGCCGTTCGTCGACGCGGTCTGGCAGGTCTACCTGCTGATCTTCCTGCTGCAGTCGGCCTCGGCGGCGTTCACCCCGGCGTTCCAGTCGGTGATCCCCGAGGTGCTGCCCGAGGAGCGCGACTACACCCGCGCGCTGTCCCTGTCCCGGCTCGCGTACGACCTGGAGAGCGTGGCCGGCCCGGTGCTCGCGGCGGGACTGCTGGCGCTGGTCGGCTACCACTGGCTGTTCTGGGGCACCACGGCCGGGTTCCTCGCCTCGGCCGCCCTGGTCGTCTCCGCCGTCCTCCCCAAGCCGGTCCCGGACCCGGGCCCGGGGCGCGATTCCGGTGCTCCCGGTGCCGGCGCCACCGCCGCCGGTGTCCTCGCCCGCTCGGGCCGGGGCCTGCGGCTCTTCCTCTCGCGACCACGGCTGCGCGCACTGCTCGCGCTCGACCTCGCGGTCGCCGCCGGCGGTGCCATGGTGATCGTCAACACCGTGGTCTACGTCCGGGACCGCCTCGGCCGCCCGCCCGGTGACGTCCCGCTCGCGCTCGGCGCGTACGGCGCGGGTTCGATGGTGGTGGCCCTGCTGCTGCCCCGCATGCTCGACCGGCTGTCCGACCGCGCCGTGATGGTCCCGGCGGCCTTCGGCACCGCCGGACTGCTCGGCGCGCTGGCCGGGCTCACCGCGGCCGGCCCGGCGCCCTGGCGCTGGCCCGCCCTGCTGGCGCTCTGGGCGGCGTTCGGCGCGGCCGGCTCGCTGATCCTCACCCCGACCGGTCGCGTCCTGCGCGACGCGGTGGCCCCCGCCGACCTGCCCGCCGCCTTCGCCGCCCAGTTCTCCCTCTCGCACGGCTGCTGGCTGCTCACCTACCCGCTGGCCGGCCGCCTCGGCGCCGCCGCCGGCCTCCCGGGAGCGGCGACCGTCCTGGCCGTGCTCGCCCTGGCCGCGGGCGCGGCGGCGGTCCGGGCCTGGCACCCCGAGGCGGCCGCGCGACCCCGGCCGGGCCTCACCACGGCGGGCCAGTCCCGCCCCTCGGGCCCCTCCCGCCCGTCCGTGACCGTCGGGGCATCGGCCACCGGCCGCTACCGGCGCAGGCGGACCTCCCAGGTGTAGCCGACCCGCTTGGGTGGCCCCGGTGGACCCCGGTGACGGCGGGCCTGGTTGGCCGGCCCACGCCGCCGCGAAGGTGGGGGCATGACCCACGCGAACGAGAACGAGAACGCGAATCCGAACGAGAACGAGAACGAGAACGCGAACGCGAAGGAGAGCGAGCACGCGAACGAGAGCGAGCACGCGAACGAGAGCGACAACGGCGCCCGCGAGTTCGAGGGCAAGGTGGTCCTGGTGACCGGCGGAAGCCGGGGGATGGGCTTCGCCACGGCGCGGCTGCTGCTGGACGGCGGCGCGAGCGTCGTGATCACCGGCCGCGACGAGGCCAAGCTGGCGCGCGCCGCGGCGGAGCTGGACGCGGGCGAGCGCCTTCTCACGGTCCGCGCCGACGCGGGCGTGCCGGCCGAACTGAAGCGGCTGGCGGGCGTGGTCGCCGACCGGTACGGCCGGCTCGACGGGGTGTTCGCCAACGCCGGCGTCGCCGTCTTCCAGCGCGGCGACGAAGTCACCGAGAAGGACTTCGACCACACCGTGGACGTCAACTTCAAGGGCGTCTTCTTCACCGTGCAGTACATGCTCCCGCTGCTCGACGCGGCGGGCGGCGGCTCCGTCGTCCTCAACGCCTCCTGGACGCTGCACCGCGGCCCGGCCCAGGCGCCGGTGTACGCGGCGACCAAGGCCGCCGTGCACAACCTGGCCCGCACCCTCGGCAGCGACCTCGCGGGGCGGGGCATCCGGGTCAACTCGGTCAGCCCCGGTTTCATCGTCACCGACATCTTCGCCGAGGTCTTCCCCGACCCGGCCGACCACGAGGCCGTCCGGGCCCAGGTGCCGATCGGCCGGCTCGGCGCCTCCGAGGACGTCGCCGAGACGGTGGCCTTCCTGCTCTCCCCGCGCTCCTCCTACATCACCTCGCAGGACATCGTGGTGGACGGCGGCCTGGTGACGGCCGTTCCGGCCGCCTGAGCGGTCCGACGAGGGGCCCGGCGGCGGCCGGCCCGGCGGGTGGCCGACGAGCCGCCGGGCCACCCGCCCGGGTGTCGAGGCGGCAGCCTGGTCCTGACGGGGCCAGGCTGCCCGTGGCGTGGGCGGCGACAATCCTCCTATGAACACCACGACCACCCTCGGCGAGTTCCTCCGGACCAGGCGTGCCCGCCTCCGGCCCGAGGACGTCGACCTGCCGGACTTCGGCGGCCGCCGCCGGGTGGCCGGGCTGCGCCGCGAGGAGCTCGCGCAGCTCGCCGGGGTGAGCGTCGACTACTACACGCGGTTGGAACAGGGCCGGGTCGGCAACCCGTCCGAGGCCGTGGTCGACGCGGTGGCCCGCGGCCTGCGGCTCGGCCCGGACGAGGCCCGGCACCTGCACCGGCTCGCCCGTCCCCGCCAGGTCGGCCGGTCCGGCCGGGGCCCGTCGGCAGCGCGCGGACCGCAGCCCGTCCGTCCGATGCTGGCCCGGCTGCTGGAGCAACTGCCCGACGTACCCGCCCTGGTGATGGGCCGTCGGATGGACATCCTGGCCTGGAACCGGGCCGCCGCCGCACTGTTGGGCGACTACGGCAGGCTCGCCCCGGCCGAGCGCAACATCGCCCGGATCACTTTCCTCGACCCCGCCTCGCGCGAGCTGTTCGCGGACTGGACCGGCTGCGCCCGCGAGAACGTCGCCTTCCTCCACCTGGAGGCCGGCCGCCGCCCCGACGACCCCCGGCTGGCCGAGCTGATCGGCGAACTGTCCATGCGCAGCGAGGAGTTCCGCCGTTGGTGGGCGGAGCACCCGGTGGGGGACAAGACCTCCGGTCGCAAGCGCTTCCACCACCCGCTGGTCGGCGAGCTGGACCTCTGCTACGACACCCTGCGCCCGGCCGACGACCCCGACCAGGCCCTGATCACCTACGCCGCCGAACCGGGCTCGCCGTCCGACGACGCCCTGCGGATGCTCCTCGCCTGGTCCGCCGCCCCGGTCGGCTGACCTGCGCCGCACCCCTCGTCGCCCCTCCTCTCGGCCGTCGCCCCTGTCGCCCCCGTCGCCCCGGACGACTCGGGCGCGCCGGCGCCGTCCTGAAGCGCCCGCCTCCGGGTGGGGCGGCAGGATGGCACCATGTCGAACAGCACCGCGCCGAACAGCGCCGCGCCGAACAACAGGGCCTCGAAGAGCACCGTGTCGATCCGCATCGAGGCCACCGCTCTCCCGGGGCGCAACTGCGCCCCGGCGCCCGGCTTCCCGGGCTACGACGACATCCACGTCGGCGTCCAACGCCGCGGCAGGCCGGGCGAGTTGCTCGACCCGGTGCCGGGGGACGCGGAGCACGCCGTCTGGACGCTGGAGTGCACCGCGAAGGGGACGGACCTGCTCGGCCCGTACGTCCAGGGCGGTCCCGGCGCCCGGTTCGTCTACCTCTCCTGGGTCGCCGGCGGTCCGGACGGCTCCACCCTGTTCCGCCGCGCCAAGCTGATGCTGGACGGGATCGGCCGGGAGACCGCCGTGGCGGCGGTGCGCGGCGGGCTGCTGTTGGCCCGGCTCGGCCTGACCGACGCCCTGGGCCACCCGCTCTGCGCCGCCGTCCGGCCGCCGCTGGTCACCTGGTCGGCGGGGGAGCGGCCGGGCGCGGCATGACGGAGGGCCCCGCCGGTGCGGCGGGGCCCTCCTCCGGTGACCGGTCTGCCGCGCCTGCCGCGCCTGGTGCACGTGGTGCGCGTGGTGCGCGTGGTGCCCCGGGTGTGCGGTCGCGGGCGGGTCCGGTTACTTGTACTGCGTGGTCACGCTGACGCCGCCGAAGGACTGCTGGGCGGCGAGGCTGAAGTACACCCAGCCGGCCGGCGGGTTGGTGATGGTGAGGGTCTCACCGTTGCCGGCGTTGGCGGACCTGGCCTGGTACGAGCCGGTGGTGGCCCAGTTGCCGCCGTTGTAGTACAGGTCGGCGTTGCCGGTGCCGCCGCTGCTGGTGATGGTCAGCTGCCGGACGCCGGCCGGCAGGTACAGGAAGTGGTGGCTGTAGTTGCCGGTGGTGGCCGCGAGGCCGTCCCGGCGGCAGTCGTTGTCGAACTGCCGGGTGTCCGGGTTGGTGCAGAGCGGGGCCTGGACCGGCGGCAGCGTGCCGCAGTTGTCGGCCGCGCAGGCGGTCAGCCAGTTCGCGAAGTCGGCGTCGTACCGGGTGCCGATGGTGCTCTTGAGCAGGGTGCGGGCGCCGGCCCAGTCACCGGTGCGGTACTTGGCGAGCACCGCCTTCACGTCGTCCGGGTGCGACTGCAGCATGTAGCGCACGGCGAGGTAGCCCCACCGGTAGACCCGGTTGGAGTTGACGGCGGCGTCGGAGGTCTGGTCGTAGACGGTGTCGAACAGCTCGCTGAGCTTGTACGTCTTCTTGCCGGCCTCGGCGATCGCGTCGGCGTTGCGCACGTTGCGGTAGCCGTAGGAGATGTACTCGGCGAGGCCCTCGACCCACCAGATGGTCGGGGTGGTCATGCCGGCGTCGAAGTCGCCGTACATGTCGTAGCGGCCGTCGAGGTAGTGGGTGTACTCGTGGTTGAGGTTCCAGATCTGGAACTCCGGGCGCAGCCAGCTGGCCTCGTGGGCGATGAAGCGGGCCTGGTTGCCGGCCTTGGCCGGGTCGCCCTCCTCGTACATGCCGCCGTTGTCGACGGCGATGTGGTACATCGACCCGGCGTAGAGGCTGTAGTTGTAGTAGTCGTCGAAGACGACGACCTCGAGGTTGGTGTTGACGTCACCGGGGATCGCGCCGTTGTCCTGGATCACCTTGTGGAAGAAGGCGTCCTGGTTGATCAGGCTGGTGCAGGTGTCCGACAGCTGCTGGTCGGTCATCTCCTGGCCGCGGACGCGCAGGTTGGCGTTGCAGACGCGGTCGTGGGTGAGGACCAGCGGGGGGAGCCGGGTGGGCAGGTCGCAGATGCCGTAGTACGAGCAGTTGCCCTTGTCCTTGTTCTCCGTGAACCAGACCAGGTTCATGGTGAGCGGGGCGGTGGCGCCGACCAGCGGGTACCGGTTGATCAGGTCCTTGACCAGCGGGCGGCCCTGGGCCTTCAGCTCGTCGTGGGCGAGCATGGTGCCGATCAGCATGCCGATCCGGGTGACCACGTCGCCGCCGTCCAGCTGGGCGCCGTTGCGGGTGACGAAGGCGGCCCAGGTGGTGCCGAAGGACGGGTCGGCCTGGAGGACGGCGGCCAGGCCGCGGTCGAAGCCGTTGGTGATGACCGTCTCGGTGTTGGCCACGGCCTGGGTCATCGAGGCCGGCCAGCCGGTGGTGTAGCCCGCCAGCAGGCGCTTGACGACGCCGGCGTACCGGGCGTTCTCCTTGGCGCTGTCGATCAGGGTGACGGCCTCGTTGAGGGTGTTGCCGTTGGCCTGGGTGACGTCCTGGCTGTGCGGGGCGGCGTAGAAGGCGTCCAGCGCGCCGCGGATGGAGGTCTGCAGCGCGGTGCCGTAGCCGCCGACGTTGTCCGGCTGGTTGTCCTGGACGTAGTAGCCGGCGCGCAGGAACATCACCAGCTGCCCGACCGAGGTGGAGTTGTCACCGGGGTAGGCGGCCGAGGCGGCGCGCAGGGCGTCGGCGACGGTCACCATCTGGGCCTCGCGGAAGACGTTCCTGGCGTCGTTCCCGGTGAGGTTGAACAGCGGGTACGTGCACTCGACCGTGGGGAGGGCCTTGACCTGCTGGATCAGCGCGCTGCCCGAGGCGCTGAGGATGCCGGAGACGTCGCAGGCGTCGGCGGCCGCGGCGGCCGCCGCGGCGGAGAACTGCTTGGCGGTCTTGGCGGTCGTGTCCGCGGGGGTGGTGGCCGCCTTCGGGCGGCTGTCCTTGGAGGTGCTCTCGGCGGCGAGCGGGCGTCCGTCGGTGCGCGCCTCGGGGGACTTCGGTACCGGGACGGACTTCGGCGCGGCGGCGGGGGCGGCGGGGGCGGCGGCCGGGCTGGTGGGGCCGGTGGGGGCCGCAGCGGCCGCCTGGCTCTGCGGGGCGAACAGGCCGAGCGCGAGGAAGAAGGCGGCGCCGAGCGCCGGCAATCTGCGCGCACTGGCCTTGGATATCCGGAAGGGACGCATCTGTGGGGGCCTCCGGGGCCGTTCGGGGGCCGCGAATTGGGGCGCGGCCGCTCGATGTGTGACATGTAAAATGGCACACACTGTCGCGTGGCGGGAAGACCCTGGTGTGGATTGGTGTCCGGCGAAACCGAAACGTTGTCAGGTGGCGGTCAGTGGCGACCCGTCAGACCTGGTCCGGGGTGTCGGGGCGGGCGTGTGAGGAATAAGCAGAAGCCTAAGCTTCGTTCTTGCAACTGATACGCAATAGTGTTGTCCCGGCATGACCGCCGACGTTCAACCTGCCGAAAGGGCCCGTGTTCTGATGAGCACCTACACGCTTCCCGACCTGCCGTACGACTACTCCGCGCTGGAGCGCGCGATGTCCCCGGAGATCCTGGAGCTGCACCACTCCAAGCACCACGCCGCCTACGTCAAGGGCGCGAACGACACCCTGGAGCAGCTCGCCGAGGCGCGCGACAAGGAGCAGTTCGGCGGCCTGGTCGGCCTGCAGAAGACCTTCGCCTTCCACCTGTCCGGCCACGTGCTGCACTCGCTGTTCTGGCAGAACCTCTCCCCGGAGGGCGGCGACCGCCCCGAGGGCGAGCTGGCCGACGCCATCACCGAGCACTTCGGCGGCTTCGAGGCCTTCCGCAAGCAGCTCACCACCGCCACCACCGGCGTCCAGGGCTCCGGCTGGGGCATCCTCTCCTGGGAGCCGCTCGGCAGGCGCCTGATCGTCGAGCAGGTCTACGACCACCACGGCAACGTCGGCCAGGGCACCACCCCGCTGCTCGCCTTCGACGCCTGGGAGCACGCCTACTACCTGCAGTACCGCAACGTCCGCCCCGACTACGTCGAGAAGCTCTGGGACGTCGTCAACTGGCAGGACGTCTCGACCCGCTTCGCCGCCGCCAAGAGCGTCTGACCCGAACTCAGGAGCCCGGGCGCCGGGCTCCGGGCAGGCCCCGGACCGGGCATGCGGTCCGGGGCCTGCCCCCTGCTCCACCACTCGGGCCGAAGGTCGGTCGGCGACGGTGCCGCCGGTCAGACGGTCTTGATGGTGCCGCCGTCGATCACGATGTCGGCGCCGAGGACGTTGGCCGCGGCGTGGGAGACGAGGAAGGTGACGAGCGCGGCGACCTCCTCGGGTTCGGTGATCCGGGGGGAGGCCATCTGGAACTGTTGCGGGAGCGCTGACAGGAGTTCGTCGTGCCCGATTCCCTGGGTGGCGGCGACCTTGGCGCCGACGCCGTTCGGGCCGCGCCACTGGGGGGTGCCGACCACCCCGGGGGTGACGGTGTTGACGCGCACTCCCTGGGGTCCGAACTCCTCGCTCAGCCGCTTGCTCAGAGTGGTCAGGGCCGCCTTGGCCTCGCTGTAGCCGACCGGGCCGGTCGCGGGTACGCGGGAGTTGACCGAGGAGATGTTCACGATGGCGCCACCGCGCTCGACGAGGCTCGGCAGTGCGGCACGGGTTGTCCAGACGGCGCTGAAGAGGTTGAGGTCCAGCAGCCGGCGCCACTGGTCGTCGTCGGTCTCGAGGAATCCGCCGAGGTTGAAGTGCTCGGCATCGCCGGCGCCCACGTTGTTCACCAGGATGTCGATGCCTCCCAGTTCCGACATCGCCGCCGCGACGACGGCCTCGGCGCCCTCGTGCGTGGACAGGTCGGCGGACACCGTCGCCGCCGCGACCTTGTCCAGCTCCGGTGTCACGGTGCGGGCCGCGCCGAGCACGCGCACCCCCTCCGCGGCGAGCGCTTCGGCGATCGCCAGGCCGATGCCGCGGCTGGCACCGGTGACGACGGCGGTCTTGCCGGCGAGCTGAAGATCCATGGGACACCTTTCTTGAACTACTGGTCTAAAATGAGGGCATGGCTTGGCCGCCCCCGGGGATGCCCCCTCGGGCAAGCGGGATCGGCGACCGGTCAGGCTGGGTCGAGCACCGCCAGCGCGGTGTCGGCGATGCGGAGCAGCGTCGCCTCGTCATAAGTGCGGGCCATCACCCGCAGCCCGGCGAGCGTGTTCATCAGGTACTCGGCGGTGGCGCGCGGGTCGAGGCCGGCGCGCACGTCACCGTCCAGCACGCCCTGCGCGATCCGGGATTCCAGCTCGGCCATGGTCCGCTCCACGGCGCGGCGCACCGCGCGAGCGATCTCCGGGTCGTGGCTGGCGAGTTCGACGGCCGTGTTCACCGCCAGGCAGCCGCGTCGAACCGGATGGTCCAGGTCGGACTTCACGCTGTCCCGGAGGAAGGCCCGGAGGCATGCGCGGGTGGTTCCGGGCCGCGCCAACAACTCCGCGGTGAACTCCGCGCCGAGCCGGTCGTACCGCTTGAGTGCCTGCTCGAACAGCTCGCGCTTGCTCCCGAAGGCGTTGTACAGGCTGCCCTTCGCCACGCCAGTGGCCTCGGCCAGCGCTGCCGGCGAGGTGTTGGCGTACCCGAGCGTCCAGAATGCCTGCATTGCGCGCTCGACCACCACATCGGCGTCGAAGGTACGGGGGCGGGCCATGCGAGGACGGTAGCAGGTTCTTGACCCAGCGGTCTAGAACCACTGTGCGACCCTCGCGCCCACCGGAACGGCGTTGATCTACGAGGCGCCGAAGAAGCCGTCCAAGAGCTGTTGGGCCGCCAGGCCCGCCGGGAGCGTCCCGGCCCGCACCTGGGCCTCCAACTCCGGGGCGAGGCGCCGTACTTCCGGGTGCTCGTGCAGCCGCGCGTAGAGCTGGTCGTGGACCATGGACCAGGTCCACTCCACCTGCTGCTCCCGCCGCTTCGCCGCCAGGGCGCCGGTCGCGTCCAACACCTTGCGGTGCTGCTGCAAGCGCTCCCACAGCACGTCCAGCCCGAGGCCCTCGCGGCCGCTGCAGGTGAGCACCGGCGGCGTCCACGCGGCATCGGGGGCCTGCAAGAGCCGCAGCGCGCCCGCGAGTTCGCGGGCCGCGGCCTTCGCGTCGGTCTCGTGCGGGCCGTCCGCCTTGTTGACGGCGATGACGTCCGCGAGCTCCAGCACGCCCTTCTTGATGCCCTGCAGCTGGTCGCCGGTCCGGGCCAGGCTGAGCAGCAGGAAGGTGTCGACCATCCCCGCCACCGTCGTCTCCGACTGCCCGACGCCGACCGTCTCGATCAGCACGACGTCGTACCCGGCCGCCTCCATCACCACCATCGACTCGCGGGTGGCCTTGGCGACCCCGCCGAGCGTGCCGGAGGTGGGGGAGGGGCGGACGAAGGCGTGCGGATCGACCGCCAGCCGCTCCATCCGGGTCTTGTCGCCGAGGATGGAGCCGCCCGTGCGGCTGGACGTCGGGTCGACGGCGAGCACCGCGACCCGGTGGCCGAGGCTGGTGAGCATGGTGCCGAAGGAGTCGATGAAGGTCGACTTGCCGACACCGGGCACGCCCGTGATGCCCACCCGGACCGCCCCGCCCGCGTGCGGCAGCAGCCGCTGGAGCAACTGCTGCGCGAGCGCGCGGTGGTCGGGCCGGGTGGACTCGACGAGGGTGACGGCCCGCGCGATCCAGGCGCGCGAGCCGTCCAGGACACCCGTCACATAGCTGTCGAGGTCGATCGTCCGCGGAGGCATCGCCTAGAAGCTCCGGCTCACAGCTCGTGGCCGAGGTCGGCCGCCAGCGACTTCAGCAGGTCGTAGGCGGCGTCCGGGATGACCGTGCCGGGCGGGAAGACCGCCGCGGCGCCCGCCTCGTACAGGGCGTCGAAGTCCTGCGGGGGGATGACCCCGCCGACGACGATGGTGATGTCCTCGCGGCCCGCCTCGGCGAGTTCGGCCCGCAGCGCGGGCACCAGGGTGAGGTGACCGGCGGCCAGCGAGGAGACGCCGACGATGTGGACGTCGGCCTCGACGGCCTGGCGGGCGACCTCGGCCGGGGTCTGGAACAGCGGGCCGACGTCGACGGTGAAGCCGAGGTCGGCGAAGGCGGTGGCGATCACCTTCTGGCCGCGGTCGTGGCCGTCCTGGCCCATCTTGGCGACCAGGATGCGCGGGCGGCGGCCCTCGGCCTCCTCGAACCGCTCGACCAGGTCACGGGTGCGCTGGAGGGAGGCCGACGGGCCCGCTTCGTCTCGGTACACACCGGAGATGGTACGGATCTGGCCCGAGTGGCGGCCGTACACCTTCTCCAGGGCGTCCGAGATCTCGCCGACGGTGGCCTTGGCCCGGGCCGCGTTGACGGCCAGGTGCAACAGGTTGCCGTCGAGCGAGCCGCCGCGCCGCGGGCCGGCCTCGGCGGCCCGGGTGAGCGCGTGCAGCGCGTCCTGGGTGGCGGCCTCGTCGCGCTCCTCGCGCAGTCGGCGCAGCTTCTCGATCTGGCGGGCGCGCACCGAGGAGTTGTCGACCTTGAGCACGTCGATCTGCTCGTCGCTCTCCACCCGGTACTTGTTGACGCCGATCACCGGCTGGCGGCCGGAGTCGATCCGGGCCTGGGTGCGGGCCGCGGCCTCCTCGACGCGCATCTTCGGGATGCCCGCGTCGATGGCCTTGGCCATGCCGCCGGCCGCCTCGACCTCCTGGATGTGCTGCCAGGCGCGGCGCGCCAGGTCGTTGGTGAGCTTCTCGACGTAGGCCGAGCCGCCCCACGGGTCGATGACCCGGCAGGTGCCGGACTCCTGCTGCAGCAGCAGCTGGGTGTTGCGGGCGATGCGGGCGGAGAAGTCGGTGGGCAGCGCCAGCGCCTCGTCGAGCGCGTTGGTGTGCAGCGACTGGGTGTGCCCCTGGGTGGCGGCCATCGCCTCGACACAGGTGCGCGTGACGTTGTTGAAGACGTCCTGCGCGGTGAGCGACCAGCCGGAGGTCTGCGAATGGGTGCGCAGCGAGAGGGACTTGGCGTTCTTGGGGTCGAACTGCTTGACCAGCTTGGCCCAGAGCAGGCGGGCCGCGCGCAGCTTGGCGACCTCCATGAAGAAGTTCATGCCGATCGCCCAGAAGAACGACAGCCGCGGCGCGAAGGCGTCCACGTCCAGCCCCACGTCCAGGCCCGCGCGCAGGTACTCCACCCCGTCGGCCAGGGTGTAGGCGAGCTCCAGGTCGGCCGTGGCGCCGGCCTCCTGGATGTGGTAGCCGGAGATGGAGATCGAGTTGTACCGCGGCATCTTCTGCGAGGTGTACGCGAAGATGTCCGAGATGATCCGCATCGACGGCTGCGGCGGGTAGATGTAGGTGTTGCGGACCATGAACTCCTTGAGGATGTCGTTCTGGATGGTCCCCGCCAGCTTCTCGGGCGGCACCCCCTGCTCCTCGGCCGCGACGATGTACAGCGCCAGGACGGGCAGCACGGCGCCGTTCATGGTCATCGAGACCGACATCCTGTCCAGCGGGATGCCGTCGAACAGCTGGCGCATGTCGTAGATCGAGTCGATGGCGACGCCCGCCATGCCGACGTCGCCGGTGACGCGCGGGTGGTCGCTGTCGTAGCCGCGGTGGGTCGGCAGGTCGAAGGCGACGGACAGGCCCTTCTGACCGGCCGCCAGGTTGCGGCGGTAGAACGCGTTGGACTCCTCGGCGGTGGAGAAGCCGGCGTACTGCCGGACGGTCCACGGCTGGTTGACGTACATGGTCGGGTACGGGCCGCGCAGGTACGGGGCGATGCCGGGGTAGGTGCCCAGGAAGTCCAGGCCCGCCAGGTCGTCGGCGGTGTACAGCGGCTTGACGCCGATGCCCTCGGGGGTGTCCCAGAGCTGCTCGTCGACGTCCTTGCCGGTGGCCCGGCGCCAGGCGTCGCGCCACTGCCCGTCGTTGACGGACCCGGCGGTGTCCCCGTCCAGCCCGATTCCGGTGAAGTCGGGGATCATCACACCGCTCCGATCTCGATGATCTCGTCCAGCAGGGACGAGAGGACGGCGACCGCGTCACCGCCCGCGAACACGAACTCGTCCACGCCGGCGGCCAGGTAGGCCTCGCGCTGCTCGCCGGGCCGGCCGGCCAGCAGCACCCGGCGGGCGCCGGCGGCCTTCAGCGCCGCGGCGACGGCCTCGGCGTGCTCGCCGTACAGCGCGTCGCTGGAGCACAGGCAGGCGACGGACGCGCCGGAGGCGCTGAACGCCTCGGCGAACGCGGCCGGGTCGGTGCCCTCGACGGAGGTGGTGGCGATCCCGCCGGCCTGGAACAGGTTGGCGGCGAAGGTGGTCCGCGCGGTGTGCGCGGCGGCGGTGCCGATCGAGGCGAGGAAGAGCGTCGGCCGCGCGCCGGTGGCCGCGAGGTGCGCGTCCGAGCGGTCGCGCAGCGCCTCGTACGCCTCCGCGCGCCGCACTCGCGGCAGTCCGCCGCCGGGCGCGGCCGGGGCCGGCTCGCGGACCAGCGGCTGCTCGCCGAGGTTCGGGAACTCGCTGACGCCGGTGACCGGTTCGCGCCGCTTGGCCAGCTTGACCGAGCGCTCCGCCCAGGTGGCGGCGATCCGCTCGCCGACGGACCCCGAGGCGAGGGCGGCCTGCTGGCCGCCGGCCCGCTCGATCTCCTGGAACCAGGCCCAGGCGGCGTGCGCCAGTTCGTCGGTCAGTTGCTCGACGTACCAGGAGCCGCCGGCCGGGTCGATCACCCGGGCCAGGTGCGACTCCTCCAGCAGGATCGACTGGGTGTTGCGGGCGATCCGGCGGGCGAAGGCGTCCGGCAGACCGACGGCGCCGTCGAACGGCTGGACGCTCACCGCGTCCGCGCCGCCGACCCCGGCGGCCAGGCAGGCCACCGTGGTGCGCAGCATGTTCACCCACGGGTCGCGGGCGGTCATCATCACGGCGGAGGTGACGGCGTGCTGGCGCTGCGCCGAGGCGTCCGGCGTGGCGCCCGAGACCTCGGCGACCCGGGCCCAGAGGCGGCGCGCCGCACGGAACTTGGCGATCGTCAGGAACTGGTCGGCGTCGGCCGCGTAGCGGAACTCCAGCTGGCCGAGCGCGGCGTCCACGGAGAGCCCGGCGGCGGTGAGCGCGCGCAGGTAGGCGACCCCGGTGGCGAGCGAGCAGCCCAGCTCCTGGGCGGGCGAGGCGCCGGCCTCGTGGTACGGCAGGGCGTCGACGGTCAGCGCGCGCAGGCCCGGGTAGCCGTCGGCGCAGCGGGCGGCGAGGGCGGTGGCCTCGGCGATCAGGGCGTCGGTGCGACCGGTGTCGCCGGTGCGGGCCTGCAGGCCGAGCGGGTCGGCACCCAGGTTGCCGGCGGCGGCGCCGGGGGAGACCTCGCGCTCTTCGTACAGC
Organism: Kitasatospora sp. NPDC127111; assembly: GCF_042677465.1. Classification (NCBI taxonomy): domain Bacteria; kingdom Bacillati; phylum Actinomycetota; class Actinomycetes; order Kitasatosporales; family Streptomycetaceae; genus Kitasatospora; species Kitasatospora sp. NPDC127111. Next base: position 40,390 of record NZ_JBHXTG010000063.1, on the reverse strand, counting down.
TTGAACAACTGCTCGGCGGCATCGGTGAATTCGGGGCCCGCGTCGAGCACCACACCGGCCAGGTCGAGGTAGACGCCGGTCAGCGCCTCCGGCAGCGCCGCGATCGGCAGGCCCGCGCCGCCGAGCTCCAGCCAGAGCGAGCCGCCGCCGTTCTCGAGGTCGGCGAGGACGGCCTCGTTGGTGCGGCGGGGGTCGGGGTCGGCGTGCCGCTGGCGGACGTCCCAGCCGGCGACCGCGGAGCCCTGCGGCCGGCCGCCGCGGACGAAGGGCGGGAAGCCGGGGTAGCCGGGCTCGGCCGGGGCGTCCTCGGCGGTGTACAGCGGGCGGGCGCTCAGCCCGTCCTGGAGTGCGGTGGTGAGCGCCTGCTCGGCCGCTTCGCCGTCGGCGGGTTGTGCACCCGACTTGCGCAGCACGCTTTCGACGAGGTGCTGCCACTGCTCGCGGTGTGCTGCCGGGAACTCGGCGGCCAGGGGGAGCCCTTCGGGCGGGACCGTCATGCCCGCAGGTTAGCGCCCTGCGGCGGGCGCGCAGCAGAGGCGGAGGGTGTGACCTTGCCCTCGCTCTGCAATCGGTTGCACTCACCTCGGTTGCGGAGACCGGGGAAGCATCTATTAAGTTACTTAGTAGATGGCGCCGCGGGTGCCGTCCGGGCCGTCCGAGCTGCCCGAAATACTCGAAATGCTCGAAATGCTCGAACTGCCGCCGAGTGCCCGGAACCGCGCGAAGGAGCCCACCGCCATGGGGAAGCGTCGCAAGCCCAGTCCGCCGAGCCGGGCCCGCCTCGCGGTGGTCACCACGGCGATGGCCGGCAGCGCCGTGCTCGCCGCCGCCGGCACCGCCCGGGCCGAGCCCGCGCCCACCCTCGACTCCGTCAAGGAACAGGTCGACCGGCTCAACGAGGAGGCCGAGCAGTCGATCGAGCGCTACAACGGCTTCCAGGAGAAGCAGCAGCGACTCCAGGGCGAGGCCAACCGGATCCAGGAGAAGGTCGCCCGCGGGCAGGAGGCGATGAACCAGCTCCGCACCCAGCTCGGCGCCATCGCCGCCGAGCAGTACCGCAACGGCGGGATCGACCCGTCCGTCCGACTCATGCTGGACTCCGACCCGAGCGGCTACCTGGCGAAGGCCTCCGCCCGGAACCAGGTGATCGACTCCCAGGCCGCCCTGCTCCGGCAGGCCCGCGACGAGCAGCGCAAGCTCGACCAGGACCGCGCCGAGGCCACCGCCACCCTCGCCCGGCTGGACGCCGCCGGCACCGCCCTGGCCGGGGAGAAGAGGCAGATCCAGGACAAGCTGGCCAAGGCCCAGGCGCTCCTCGACAAGCTCGGTGCCGCCGACCGCGCCAAGGTCAACGCCCAGGAGGCCGCCGCCCGCGCCTCCCGCGCCGGCAACCGCGCCGAGCCGCCCGCCTACACCGGGCCCGCCACCGGCCGCGCCGCCACCATCGTCCGGTTCGCCTACGCCCAGCTCGGCAAGCCCTACGTCTGGGGCGCCACCGGCCCCGCCGGCTTCGACTGCTCGGGCCTCACCGGCGCCGCCTACCGGGCCGCCGACGTCAAGCTCCCGCGCGTCTCCCAGGACCAGTGGAACGCCGGCCGGCGCATCGCCCGCTCCGACCTCCAGCCCGGTGACCTCGTCTTCTTCTACTCCGACCTCCACCACGTCGGCCTCTACATCGGCGACGGCAAGATGATCCACGCCCCGCGCACCGGCAAGAACGTCGAGGTCCTCCCCATCGACGCCATGCCCTACGTCGGCGCCGTCCGGCCGTAGGCGCGCTGCGGGTGGTTCGGCACGGGGAACACGACCCGCCTGCTCGGCAGATCGGTGTCACAGTCCGCGGCGCCATGTCGTCTTCCTTACTGCGGGCGGACGGAAACACCGTCCACCGAGGCCCAGGCGACAGGAGGACACCGATGACCGACATCCAGGCCATCGCGGATCGCGTCGAGATCGAGGCGCTGCGCGGCGAGTTCACCGACGCGGTGATGATGCGCGACTACGACCGCATCGCTTCGCTGTTCACGCCGGACGGCGCGCTGCGGATGCCCAACATCCCCGTCGAGCTCGAAGGGCCGGAGGCGATCCGAGCCTGGGGCGAGCGGGTGCCGGAGTTCGTCGACTTCCTCGTGCAGAACACGCACCCGGGCGTGATCCGGCTCGACGGCGACACCGCGTCCGGCCGCGCGTACATGGCGGAGCTCGGGCGTGCCCTCGACGGCCGCGGAGGGCTGAACTACGCCATCTACCACGACCGTTACCAGCGCACCGAGGACGGCTGGAAGTTCTCCGAGCGGGTCTACGAGGTGCGGTACGAGGACGACTCGCCCCTGGCCGGCTCGCCGGCCCGCCGGGCCGGGGGTGCGTGACCGGCCGGACGCCGGGGCAGGGGCCGCACGTCGTGGCTCCGGCCGGTGCGGCCGCCCGATCGGCTCCGGCACCGACCGCCCGCGCCGCGCGGTGCGCGAGGAGGGGCTGCGGGTGGCCGTTCTCGGCCAACTGACCCGGGCCGCCGAACGCTGAGGGACGACGCCCCTTGCGTGCCCCTCGGCGTTCGGCGCCGGTCGGCTCACAGGGGAGGTGAGGGGGAAGGGTGACGGGGTTGTCGTCGGTCGCGGTGTCGGGGGTGCTGCTGGTGGCCTTGGCCGTGTTGGTGTTGCCGCCGGCACCGGCGTTGAGAGCCTTCACCACGAGGCGGTGGCCTAGGCACCGGCCGCGAGCGCGCCGATGCCGCAGGTCACGGTGTCGGCGGAGCCGGCGGGCGGGGTGACGCAGCCGCCCTTGTCGGTGACGGCGCTGACGAACCGCCGGTTGACGGGCAGGCCGTCGGTGAGGATCACGTTCTCGGCGGTGCTGCACCACCGGGTCGCCCGGTTGATCGGCCCGGGTCACCCGGGGGACGCGACCGGGGCGCGCCGGCCCGGGGCCGCCCCGCCCGTCACGGGTGCGGGGCGCAGGCCAGGAGGTAGGGGAGGACGGGGGCGGAGGCGGCGGCGAGGCGCCAGGCGGTGGGGGTGCCGGGGGCGGGCCGGGCGAGGCGGCGGACGCGGGGGAGGACGCCGGTGGTGGCGGCCGCCAGGGTGGGGCCGGGGGCCGGCCCGGCGGCCAGGGCGCAGAGCGCGGAGGCGAGTTCGGTGCGGGTGACCTCGGTGAGGGCGGCGTCGTCGGCGGCCATCTCCAGTAGCAGGGCCACCTCCGCCCCTCCGGTGCGGGCCAGTGGCAGCGGGCCGAGGACCAGCGCGAAGGTGTCCGCCACGACCCGGACCAGATGGTGCCGACCGCGGATGTGACCGTGCTCGTGGGCGACGGCGGCGGCCAACTGCCGTTCGCCGAGCAGCTCCAGCGCCCCGCGCGAGACCACCACCCGGGCGTGCCGGCCGGGCAGGCAGTAGACGGCGGGCCGGGGATCGTCCAGGACCAGGGCGTCGTGGCGCCGGTCCCGCCCGGCCACCACGTCCAGCACCTCCCGGTGCCGCCGCCGCTGCCGCGCGGCCCGCCCGCCGACGGCCGCCGCCACCGCGCCCAGCGCGAGCGCCGCCCCGGCCGGCGCCCACCAGTCGTGGGCGGGCGGCGCGGCGGCGGCCGGTTCGACGTGCGGGAACAGGCCCACCAGGCCGGCCGGTTCGTGGCCGAGCGGGGCGAGCAGGTGGTGTGCGGCCAGCAGCAGGCCGGTCCCGAAGGAGGCCATCAGGGCCAGCCAGACCGCCACGCCGACGGCCGGGCGGCCCTGGAGGCGGCGTGAGCCGGCCAGCCGGCGGGGGAGGAGCACGCCGACCAGCAGGAGGTGGAGCGCGAGCAGGGCGGCCGTCACCCGTCGTCCCGCGCCTTGACCTGTTCCAGGGCGGCGAGCAGCGCCGAGGCCTCGTCGCCGCTGATCCGGTCCACGAAGTGCAGCAGGGCCCCGGCCCGGTCGGGCGTCGTCTCCAGGGCCTGGTGCATCAGCTGCGCGGTGTACGACTCGCGGGTGCAGGTCGGTTCGTAGACCCAGGCCCGGCCGGCCTTCTCGCGGCGCAGCCACCCCTTGGTGTGCAGGATGTCGGCGACGGTGGTGACGGTGGTGTACGCCACCGGCCGCGTCCGCTGCAGGTCGTCCACGACCTCGCGGGCGGTCGCCGGCCGGCCCCAGCTCCAGAGCCGGTCCATGATCTCCGCTTCGAGATCCCCGAGCCCGCGCAACACCGCGCCGTCCTCCTGCTCCGCCCGCCTGCCGTCCGGCTTCCGTTCGACGTCCGTCCGACGTCCGTCCGACTGCCGTCCGCCGCCCATCGTACGGGCGGCCGCGGCCGTGGCGAGCGCGTACCCGGCCCCGCGTGCCCGGACCGGGCGTGCCACCCGCCGGGTACCCGTTGGCGCCGGATCGCCCGGTGCCCGTTCACGCCGGACGGTCGGCGCCCGGTCACGCCGGATCGCCCGGTGCCCGTTCACGCCGGACGGTCGGCGCCCGTTCACGCCGGACGGTCGGCCGTCCGCGCGGGCCGGCACCGGACCCGCCGGGCGAGGTCGACGGCCGCCGCCGGCCAGTGCGAGTGCTCGAACGCGAACCCCGCCGCCTGGAGCCGGCCCGGCACCACCGTGCGGCTCTTGAGCAGCAGCTCGGTGTCCGAGCGGAGCGCGAACGCCCCGAGCTCGGCCATCCAGCGGGTGGCGGGCAGGCCGACCGGGATCCCCCAGGCCCGGCGGATCGCGGCCATGAAGGCGCGCTGCGACTGCGGGTGCGGGGCGGCCAGGTTCACCGGCCCCGCCAGGTCGTCGCGGTCGAGCAGGAAGGTGACGGCCCGCACCAGGTCCCGGTCGTGGATCCAGGACATGTACTGCGCGCCGCCGGCGATCGGACCGCCGAGCCCGCAGCGGGCCAGTCGCAGCATGAGGTCGAAGGCGCCACCGCGGTCGGGGCTCATCACCATCGCGGTGCGCAGGGCGACCCGGCGGGTGTCCGGGGTGGGGGCGTCCCGCTGGGCGCGCTCCCAGGCCCGGGCGATGTCGACGCTGTAGTCCCAGTACCGGGGGACGTCGGGCTCGTCGCCGCCGAGAACGCCGGTCTCCTCGTCGTGCGGAGCCCCGAAGTGGTGGGCGTAGATGGTGGCGGTGCTCATCTGCAGCCAGACCCGCGGCGGGCGCTTCGCGGCGGCGACGGCCTCGCCGATGATCCGCGCGGAGTCCACCCGGGAGTCCAGCATGGCGCGCTGGTTGGCCGGGGTGTAGCGGCAGTTGACGCTGCGCCCGGCCAGGTTGACGACGGCGTCGCTGCCGTCGACGGCCTCGGCCCAGCGGCCCAGGGTCCGGCCGTCCCAGTAGAGCTCCCGGTCGCGCCGCGGCCGCCGGGTGAGGATCAGGACGTCGTGGCCCTCGGCGGTCAGGGCGCGGTCCAGGATGCGGCCGATCTGTCCGGTTCCGCCAGGTATGACGATCTTCATCGAGCCCCCTCGTGGTGTGCTGCTTAGCCTAAAGCAAAAATGAACGCGTTCAAACCCGCGAGGAGTGTTTCCACGCCCGGCCGCGGTACCGGTTTCCGGCCGGTGGGTCGCTTTGCGTGGCGGCGGCGGTTCGCACTAGGTTTCGACGCCGTCGAGGCGGGGGCCCACAGGGGGACTGACCACTGGTCAGCCGGCCGGTGGTGCGGCCGTGTCGACGGGCACCGTCACATCGGGGGAAGGAAAGCACCATGCGCACGACCGGAACCGCCGGAACCACCGGGACCACCGGGACCACCGGGACCACCGGGGCCGCTGGAACCGCGACCACCGGGTCCGCAGGGTCCACCGCGACCACCGCGACCACCGGAAGGGCCGGCGGCCGGCTCACCGCCACCGTCGGCGTCACCGCCGCCGCGCTCGCCTGCCTCGCCGCGCTGAGCGCCTGCGGACCGGAGAACAACGGGGACCAGGCCGCCGCCCCGACCACCACCGCCGCCGCCCCGACCGCCACCGCGGCCGGCACCGCCCCGGCGAGCGGCCCCGCCGCCGCGCCCACCTCGGGCGCGGCCAAGCCGTCCGCGGCCGGCCCCGCCGTCTCCAAGGACATCCCGGCCGGCGCCTGGATCGACCCGCACGCCGTCCCGCTGGACTCGACCTACCACTGGCCGGCCCCGGCGAGCACCGCCAAGGGCGTGAACGGCGCGCCGGTCTTCAAGCTCCAGGAGCTGTGCCACGCGAAGCTGGACCCGGACCACGCGAGCCTCGGCGCCGGCCGCGCCGCCGCGCAGTCGCTGCTCGGCGCGGGCGGGGCCGACCAGTGGCAGGCCCAGCAGACCCTGCTCCACATCGGCGACCCGCGGCCGAGCAGCGGCGTCGCGCAGAGCGCCCACCTGGTGTTCGACGACCTGCGCGAGGAGGTCAAGGCCTGCGCCAAGACCCTCCCCGGCGCCACCGTCAAGGTGACCAGCCCCGAGGACGCGACCTACTTCGCCGCGACGGTCACCGTCCCGCAGTCCGGCGGCACCGCCGTCACCCTGCACGAGTACCTGAGCAACCCGGACGGCACGGTCGACGAGCTCGCGGTCTGGACGAGCACCAAGGCCGGTGCGCAGCCCAAGGTCCCGTGGGCCGGCCCGGCCGACGCCGACGTGGCCAAGGCGATGGACTCGGCGCTCTGCACCACCCTCAAGGACTGCTGACACCCGGTCCGTTCCGGAGCGGCGGGCGCCCGGCGCGCCCGCCGCTCCGCCGCACCTCACCACCCCAGCGCTGCCTCCGTGGCCGAAAATGTGTCCGAATCGGTGGAACTCCGGGCCCCCGCCGCCCGACTGGTGAACCGGGCGCCGACGGCCGTCCGCCCCGACCGACCGTTCCGACCCCCCGCCCAAGGAGTGCACGCGCATGTGCGGAATCACCGGCTGGGCGTCCTTCCACCAGGACGTCCGCCACAGCGCCCCCGTCATCGAGGCGATGACGGCGACCATGGCCCTGCGCGGGCCCGACGCCGGCGGGGTCTGGCTCGGCGCCCACGCCGCGCTCGGCCACCGCCGCCTCGCCGTGATCGACATCGAGGGCGGCGCCCAGCCCATGCCCGACCGCCGCGACGAGCCGGGCGTCGTGCTGACCTACAGCGGCGAGGTCTACAACCACCACCAGCTGCGCGCCGAACTCCGCGCCCGGGGGCACCGGTTCGAGACCCGCAGCGACACCGAGGTGGTGCTCCGCGCCTACCAGGAGTGGGGCGACGCCCTGGTCGACCGGCTGGAGGGCATGTACGCCTTCGCGATCTGGGACGAGCGCGCGGAGCGCCTGCTGCTGGTCCGCGACCGGCTCGGCGTCAAGCCGCTGTTCTGGGCCGCCGTCGACGGCGGCCTCGCCTTCGGCTCCGAGCCCAAGGCCCTGTTCGCCCACCCCGAGCTCACCCCGACCGTCGACGCCGACGGCCTGCGCGAGGCCTACAGCCTGCTCTTCAACACCGGCCCCACCGTCTGGGCGGGCGTCCGCGAGGTCCACCCCGGCGGCCTGCTCGTCCTCGACCGGAGCGGCATCCGCGAGCGCCGGTACTGGGAGCTGACGGCCCGCCCGCACACCGACGACCTCGCCACCACCACCGAGCAGGTCCGCTCCCTGGTCAACCGGGCCGCCCGCGCCCAGCTGGAGGCGGACGTCCCGCTCTGCAGCCTGCTCTCCGGCGGCCTCGACTCCACCGTCGTGACCGCGCTGGTCGCCGACGAACTCCGGCTCCAGGAGGGCCCGCAGGCCAAGCTGCGGTCCTACGCCGTCGACTACAGCGACCAGGCCGAGCAGTTCACCGGCGACGTGCTGCGCACCGGCCACGACACCCCGTACGCCGCCGAGGCCGGCGCCTTCATCGGCAGCGACCACTCCACCGTCGTCCTCGACCCGCGCGCCCTGCTCGACATCGAACACCGCCGCGCCGTCGTCGTCTCCCGGGACTCGCCGATCGGCGTCGGCGACATGGACACCTCGCTCTACCTGCTGTTCGGCGAGATCCGCAAGCACTCCACCGTCGCCCTCTCCGGCGAGGCCGCGGACGAGGTGTTCGGCGGCTACCCCTGGTTCCACAACCCCAAGGCGCTCGCCGCGCAGACCTTCCCCTGGGTGCTCGTCACCGGCGACGAGGCCGCGATGCCGATCAACCCGGACCTCGCCGCCCACCTGCGGATCGGCGAGTTCCGGGACGACACCTACCGCGGCGCGCTCGCCGCCGTCCCGCACCTGGACGACGAGACGCCCGCCGAGCACCGGCAGCGCGAGATGCAGCACCTCTCGCTCACCCGCTGGCTGCGCCAGCTGCTGCACCGCAAGGACCGCCTCTCGATGGCCCAGGGCCTGGAGGTGCGCGTGCCGTACTGCGACCACCGGCTGGTCGAGTACGCCTTCAACACCCCCTGGGCGATGAAGAGCCACGACGGCCGGGAGAAGAGCCTGCTGCGCTCCACCGGGCAGGGCATCGCCCCCGACTCGGTGCTCTGGCGGCCGAAGAACCACTACCCGGCCACCCACCACGCCGACTACAACGGCGGCCTGCAGCAGCTCGCCCGCGAGGCCCTGGACGCGCCGCACGTGCGCGACATCGCCGACGAGACGGTGATCAAGGCCGGTCTGGACACCCCGCCCGACCAGCTGGAGTGGGGCCACCGGCTCCGCCTGGAGCGGGTCGTCGACCTCGCCCTCTGGCTCGACCACCACCGTCCGGCGCTGGCCGTCTGACGGTCCGCCCGCGGTCGCCCGTCCCGCCCCGGCCTGCGTTCCGGGGCGGGACGGGCTTGCTTCGCGACGGGACGGACCCGCCTCGCGGCCGGGCGGACCCGCTTCGCGGCGCGACGGACCCGCTTCGCGGCGCGACGGGCGGGTCGGAGCGGGAGGGGGCCGGGCGGGCGTAGAACGGACGGAGCGCCGGAGATCCGCGCGGCCGGCGCCCGACCGGAGGAGAACAGGCTTGAGGACCGACCCCCGCCACGGCCCGCTGGTACCGCTGCTGCTGGTGCTCACCGTCGTCACCGGCCTGGTCGACGCGGTGAGCTACCTCGCGCTCGGCCACGTCTTCGTCGCCAACATGACGGGGAACGTCGTCTTCCTCGGCTTCGCGCTCGCGGGCGCGCCCGACCTTTCCGCGCGGGCCTCGCTCGCCGCCCTGGCCGCCTTCCTGCTCGGTTCGCTGGCCGGCGGCCGGCTCGGCGAGCTCCGGCCCCGCCACCGGGGGAGGCTGCTGGTCGTCTCCGCCGTCGGGGAGGCCGTCCTGCTGGCCGCCGGCACCGTCCTGACCGCGCTGGCCGGCCACACCGCCGACGCCGTCCGCTACCCGCTGATCGTCCTGCTCGGCTTCGCGATGGGCCTGCAGAACGCCGTGGTCCGCCACCTGAGGGTCCCGGACCTCACCACCACCGTGCTCACCATGACCATCACCGCCCTCGCCGCCGACCGCTCCGGCCTCCGCCGGTTCGCCTCGGCCGTCTGGATGCTCGGCGGCGCCCTGCTCGGTGCCGTGCTGGTCCTGCACGTCAGTGTGCACGCCGCCCTGGCCCTCGCCCTGGTCCTGCTCGCCGCAGTGGCGGCCGTCACCCACCGCGCCTCCGCCGCCGACCCCGCCCCGCCCTGGACGACCCCGGTCTGACCCGCGGGACCCGCACACCGGAGTGGTGCGCACTCGCACGACCGATGGCCGACGGCAGTCGGACCGGGACGTTCGACCCTCGGCGGGGGAGGCGCCGGCCGGGCAGACTGGGTGCGGCCGCGCCCTCCACGTGCCGGGGCGCGGCCGGGCCGGCCCGCTGTGGGGGCTCGCCGGACCGCGGTGCGGCGCGGGGGCGGCCTTGGGTCCCGCCCCCGCCCCCACCTGCCGAGCCCCGTCAATCCTTCGGTGCCCGAGGCCTCGACCCGTCGTTCTCCCAGGTCAGAGCCGTATTCTCGCCAGCTATACACTCAGAGTATATCTCTGGTGTATGTTCCTCTCATGAGTGTTCCTTTGACCCTTCTCGGTCTGCTGGAGCGAGAGCCGAGCCACGGCTACGACCTCAAGCGTGACTACGACGCCTTCTTCGGGCGGGGCAAGCCCCTGCCGTACGGTCAGGTCTACGCCACGCTCGGCCGGTTGGCGCGGGACGGCAAGGTGGTGGCCGGCGAGGCCGAGCCCGGTGACGGGCCCGAGCGCAAGCGGTACGTCATCACCGACGCCGGCGTGACCGAGTTCGAGCACTGGCTGACCGAGCCGATCACGCCCGAACCCAACCTGCAGACGGTGCTGTTCACCAAGGTCGTGCTCGCCCTGATGCTCGGCCGCGACGCCGAGACCTACCTGAACACCCAGCGCGCCGCCCACCTGAGGCGGATGCGCGAACTGAACGACCTGCGCCGCGACGGGGAACTGGTCGACGCCCTGCTCGCCGACCACGGGCTCTTCCACCTGGAGGCCGACCTGCGCTGGATCGACCTCACCACCGCCCGCCTGGACGCGCTCGCCGAGGCGGTGCGCTCATGACCGCCCTGATCGAGGCCCGGGGCGTCTCCCTCGCCTTCGGCCAGACCCCCGCCCTGCGCGGCGCGAGCCTGACCGTGGACGCCGGCGAGGTGCTGGCCATCATGGGCCCGAGCGGCTCCGGCAAGTCCACCCTGCTGCACTGCCTGGCCGGCATCCTCGCCCCGGACGCCGGCGAGGTGCACTTCAACGGTCAGCGGATCGACGACCTGAAGGAGGCCGAGCGCAGCGCCCTGCGCCGCGACCGGTTCGGCTTCGTCTTCCAGTTCGGCCAGCTCGTCCCCGAGTTGAGCGCCGAGGAGAACGTGGCGCTCCCGTTACTCCTGAGCGGGACCAAGCGGGCGGCCGCCCTGGCCGAGGCCCGGCCCTGGTTCGCCCGGCTCGGCCTGGACGGCATGGAGCGGCGCCGTTCCGGTGAGCTGTCGGGCGGTCAGGCGCAGCGCGTCGCCCTGGCCCGCGGTCTGGTGGCCCGCCCCCAGGTGCTGTTCGCCGACGAGCCGACCGGCGCGCTGGACTCGCTCACCGGCGAGCAGGTGATGGAGCTGATGGTGGCCGCCGCGCGCGAGCAGGGCACCACCGTCATCCTGGTCACCCACGAACCGCGGGTCGCCTCCTACGCCGACCGCCAGGCCATCGTCCGCGACGGCAGGGCCACCGAGCTCGCCCCGGCCCCCTCGGCCGGCCCGGCGACGGAACGGATCGCCTCGTGATCCCCTTCGCGCTCCGCCTCGCCGTCAGCGGGGGACGGGAGGCCGTGGCCCGGCTGGTCATGATCGCCGCCGCCGTGGCGATCGGCGTCGGCCTGCTGCTCTCCACGCTGGCCAGCATCAACGCCGTCGGCAAGGCCAACGAACGGGTGCTCTGGACCAACACCGGCGTGTCGAGCCGGACCGAGACGGCGCCGGTGGACCCGCTCTGGTGGTGGGACCACGGGGACTACTTCGACGGCAAGGAGATCTTCCGGGTCGACGTCGCCGCCACCGGACCGACCGCGCCCGTCCCGCCGGGCCTCGACCGGCTGCCCGCGCCCGGCGAGTACTACGCCTCGACCGCGCTCGCCGAACTGCTGCGCCGCACCCCGGCCGCGGAACTGGGCGACCGCTTCCCCGGCCGGATGGCCGGAGTCCTCGGCGACGAGGCCGTGCCCTCCCCCGACTCGCTGTACGTGATCGAGGGCCGCACCCCGGCGGAGATCGAACACATGCCGGGCGTGAGCAAGGTGACCACCATCGCCACCGCCCTCCCGCCCTCCTGCGAGGGCGATTACTGCCCGGGGCTGGGCACGCGCGGCGACGCCATGACGCTGATCCTCTCCGTGGTGGCCGGGGCGCTGATCTTCCCGGTGGTCATCTTCATCGGCACCGCGACCCGGCTGTCCGCCGCCACCCGCGAGCAGCGCTACGCCGCCATGCGGCTGGTCGGCGCCACCCCGCGGCAGGTCTCGGTGATCTCGGCGGTGGAGTCCACGGTGGCCGCGGTGGCCGGCACGGTCGTCGGCTTCGGCCTGTACCTGCTGCTGCGCCCGCTGGTGGCGACCGTCCCGTTCACCGGGGACCGCTTCTTCGTCGAGGACCTGACGCTCACTCCGCTCCAGGCGGTGGTCACCGCGCTGGGCGTCCCGGTGGCGGCGGCGGTCGCGGCCCGGCTGGCCCTGCGCCGGGTCACCGTCTCGCCCCTGGGCGTCACCCGCCGGGTGACCCCGAAGCCGCCGGGCGTCTGGCGGCTGGCCCCCCTGCTGGGCGGCCTCGCCGAGCTCGGCTGGTTCGTCAACCGCCGCCCGGAGACCAGCAACGGGCAGACGGCGGCCTATCTGACCGGCTTCCTGGTGATCATGCTCGGTCTGGTGATCGCCGGACCCTGGCTGACCATGGCGGCCGCCCGCGGCGTGGCCCGGCGCACCAGCCGGCCGGCCACCCTGATCGCCGTCCGCCGGCTCGCGGACGACCCCAAGGCGGGCTTCCGCTCGGTCGCCGGCCTCGTCCTCGCCCTCTTCGTCACCACGGCGACGGTCTGCATCATCGGCACCATCAACGAGAACCGGGGCACGCTCAGCGGGGACCGGGACACCCGGGTCGCGGTCGAGCAGAGCAACCTGGTCGAGGAGCCGCCGATGACGGACGCCGTCTCCGCGCAGCTGCTGGCGGACCTCCGGGCGGTACCCGGCTTCCGCGGCCTCGCGATCGGCCACGACAACCCGCGGGCGCTCGGCGCCCTGCCCGGCGAGCGCCCGGGGTTCGCGCCGAACCTGGTGCTCTGCGCCGACCTCGCCCAGATCCCGGTGGTGGGCCACTGCCCGGCCGGCGCGAGCGTCGTCGGCGTCCCGCCGTGGGGCTTCCTGAGCCTGCGCTCCACCTCCCGGATGGAGTGGTCGGCCGCGCCGGTCTCCGCGGAGGAGGCGGCCGGGCTGCCGGTGCGCAACGTCTACGTGACCACCGACGGCTCCGCCGCGGCCATGGAGCGGACCCGGACGCTGCTCACCAGGGCCCACCCGGGGTACCAGGCCCGGACGGTCGGCGACTGGGGCTCCTCCCAGCAGAAGCAGCTGGCCGGGTGGCGCCAGCTGGCCAACGTGGTGCTGCTGACCACCCTGCCGATCGCCGGCTGCAGCCTGGCGGTGAGCGTGGTCGCGGGCCTGACCGACCGCAAGCGGCCGTTCGCGATGCTGCGGCTCACCGGTGCGCCGCTGCGCCTGTTGCAGCGGGTGGTCGGACTGGAGAGCGCGCTGCCGTTGCTGGTGGTGGCGGCGATCGCGACCGGTACCGGCTTCGCGGCGTCCGCGATGTTCCTCAAGTCGCAGATGAACTACGACCTGGTGTCGCCGGGCGCGGTGTACTTCGGCCTGGTGGCGCTCGGCCTGGCGGCCTCGCTCGGCATCATCGCCTCGACGCTGCCGCTGCTGAGGCGGATCACCGGCCCGGAGGCGGCCCGCAACGGCTGACCGTCCGCCCGGACCGGTACCCCGTCGTCCGCACCCTGTCGTCCGTACCCCGTCGTCCGCGCTCAGCGGACGACGGGGTACGCGTACGTGCCGGCGCGCCGGACGCCGCCGAGGGCCGGCAGCCAGCTGCCCAGCACCAGCGCGGACGGGTAGAACATCGGCCCGGGCAGCGCGTCCAGCGGGAAGCGCTCCCAGCCGGCGCACGCGTGCGGCTCGGTGACCTCGGCGGCGGCCAGGCTCGGCGGCGCGAGCACGGCCGCGGTGAGCCGGGGGCGGCCGAGCTCGTGGTCGAGCAGGACGGCCAGCACCCGCATCTGCGCGGCCGGCAGCACGATGCCGGTCTCCTCGGCGAGTTCGCGCGCGGCGGCCTGCTCGAAGGACTCGCCCGGGTCGTCCACCTTGCCGCCGGGCAGGCTCCAGGTCGGCGGCTCGCCGGCGGTGATCCGGCGGCCGAGCAGCACCCGGCCGTCCCCGGTGGGGACGATCACGCCGGCGCCGAGCAGTGGTGCGGTGGTCAAGTCAGGTCCTCCCAGGGGTGGTCACCGGGCCGCGCGGTCACCGGGCGGCGCCGGTCACCGGGCCGCGCGGTCACCAAACGGCGCGGTCACCAAGCGGCGCGGTCGAAGTCCTTGAGGAAGCAGCCGTACAGGTCCTCGCCCTGCTCGCCGCGGACGATCGGGTCGTAGACCCGGGCCGCGCCGTCGACCAGGTCGAGCGGGGCGTGGAAGCCCTCGTCGGCGAGCCGCATCTTGTCCGGGTGCGGCCGCTCGTCGGTGATCCAGCCGGTGTCGACGGCGGTCATCAGGATGCCGTCGGTCTCGAACATCTCCTGCGCGCTGGTGCGGGTGAGCATGTTCAGCGCGGCCTTGGCCATGTTGGTGTGCGGGTGGCCGGCGCCCTTGTAGCCGCGGGCGAAGACGCCCTCCATCGCGGAGACGTTGACCACGTACTTGCGGCGGGACGCCGAGGCGGCCATCGCCGGGCGGAGCCGGCTGATCAGGATGAACGGCGCGGTGGAGTTGCAGAGCTGCACCTCCAGCAGCTCGACCGGGCCGACCTCGTTGACCGTCTGCACCCAGCTGTTGGTGGGCGCGAGGTCCGGCACCAGGCCGCCGGCGTCGATGGCCGTGCCGGCCTCGATCCGGGCGGGCGTCGCGGACCCGGTGACCAGGGCCAGCGAGGTGACGTCCTCGGCGGAGATCCGCTCGCCGTCACCGGTGGCCTGCGCGGGCAGGGCCGGCAGGTCCACGCTGCCGCTGCCGAACCGGCCGATGGTGGTGGACTGCGGCAGCTCGCCGGCCGGCAGCGGCGCGTTCTCGGCGTTGACCAGCTCGCGGTAGGACTCCGGGGGCCGGCGCACGGTCTGCGCGGCGTTGTTGATCAGGATGTCCAGCGGGCCGTCCGCGGCGACCTCGTCGGCCAGCGCCATGACCTGGGCCGGGTCGCGCAGGTCGATCCCGACGATCTTGAGGCGGTGCAGCCACTCGGCGCTGTCCGGCATCGCCTTGAAGCGGCGGATCGCGTCGTTCGGGAAGCGGGTGGTGATGGTGGTGTGGGCGCCGTCGCGCAGCAGCATCAGCGCGATGTACATGCCGATCTTGGCCCGGCCGCCGGTGAGCAGCGCGCGCTTGCCGGTGAGGTCGGCGCGGGCGTCCCGGCGGGCCCGGTTCTTGACCGCGCAGTCCTGGCAGAGGTTGTGGTAGAAGGCGTCCACCTCGACGTACCGCTGCTTGCAGATGTAGCAGGAGCGGGGGCGCTCCAGGATGCCGGCGATCTCGGTGGTGGTGACGGTGGTCAGGCCGAAGGCGCCGGCCGTCTCGTCGTCGATCCGGCTCGGGGCCCCGGTCGCGGTGCGGGCGGTGACGGCCCGGTCGTTGGCGGTCTTCCGGGCCCGGGTCTCCTGGCGGCGACGCTGCTTGAGCGTGCGGAATATGCCGCCGACCGCCTTGCGGACGGTGATCGCGTCCGGGTGGTCCACGTGCAGCTCGTCCAGCTCGGCGAGCACCTCCAGGCAGAGCCGCAGCCGCTCGGGGTCGAGGCCGGGACCGTAGTCGACCTCCTCCTCGGTCACCCCGACGGCCTCGGTGCCGCTGTCCTGCTCGATGTCCACGCCCGCCGTCATGATGCCCGTTGCCGCTTTCCTGGGTCGCCTCGCCTTTACCGCGTGAATGCTACGGGAGCCGCCCTGGCCGGGGCGAAAAGCAGCCGGCCGGGAGGCCGCTTGGAGGATCCTCCATGTCCACGCGCGGTGCCCCGAAGCTGGCCCCCTATGGCACGGGCGTTCCGCGCTCCCAAAGCTCCTCCGTGTGCTCGGCAAATCGGTCGAACATCCCGCCATCCTCGTGCCGGCGCAGGTGCATCATGGGGGAGTCATGGCCGACGAGCCGGGCGAGGTGGGGCGTGACCAGCGCATCCGTGTCGAAGCGGAAGACGCTGAGGCTGACGTGGTTGGCGCCGTCGTCAGGAGCACTGAACCGTGCCTCCACACTGGTATCGGCCAGCTTGGCCAGGTGCTCCAGGGTGATCCGGATACGTGTCGACACGGTGAGCGTGACGCCTTCGATGCGCTCGCGCTGGACGGTGGTGTCAGAGGTGGGGTCGCCCAGAAGGAAGCGGATCCGGCACCCGGCCTCTGCCTTGCGGCGGAGCGTCTGCACAAGCGCGGGTTGCTCCAGCCAGACGAAGTAGTTGGTGTACCCGGCGAGGAAGATGTCCGTCTCGGCACCCGCGATCAACTGGGACCACACCTCGTGCGGACACGCAGACCGGTAGGGGTAGACCGTCGTAACCTCCCGGTCGTGCCCGGTCTTGATCGCCGTTCGGACCGCCTTTGGCCAGATCATTTGCTCATCCACTCCCAGGGCCGCACACACGTCAGCTCGATTCAGCGGATGCGGCACGATCGACGCATCCGCTAACCAGCGTTCCACGGTCTTAGATGTGACACCGACCCGGGCGGCCAGTTGACGCGGACCGAGCTGGGCCGCAGCCATACCTCGCCGAAGCGCGTTGTTCAAGACTTCCCCCTCGGACATTTGGGCGTTCTTGCACGGTAGCGCCGAGACGGCCCGCATGTCTCGGAGACGGGGGTGATCTGGCCCATTCGGGCGCCGATGATGACGGTGTGTCAACAGAGAGAAGGGACTGACAATGCCCGCACAGCGCCAAAATGCCGCCATCGGAACGGACCGTCGAGCGGTCTGGTCCCCGTTGGACGACTACCGTGCCGCACGACGGGACGGCGCCTTCGTGACGACCGCCGAGAGGCTGTCCCGGGACGCCGTTCTCGCACACTGCGAATGCGGCAACTGCACTGCAAAGAGGAAGTGTTGAGCGCCGACCGCTTGCTGCGCGTCGACCCTTGGGCGCGTCTCCTGTCGCCGCACGGCCGGCAGCGAGCAAGGGCTGTCCGCGCCGACCCTGCGAACACTTCCCACCATCCAACCCTTATCCCTCCCAGAGGTGACCTCGTGACACTCCGCGGCCTCTACCGCTTCCTGAAGTGGACCCTTCAGCCGGACGTCGCGACGGACCGCCCGCCCGCTCAACACCGGTTCCGGTGTGTGGGGGAGGCGGAGGACGGCACGCCCTGCGGTGCCGAGGGACCGGCGAGTGAGACGTTCGAGGATGCCCAGAGCTGGGCCTTCGTCCACATTGACGGACACCAGGACCACCGCTCGTACGAGCACGCCTACTCCGCCCCGTGGGTCGTCGTGCCCGCCGACGAGCCGAACTGAGCTGCAGTGGCAACCTATAAGCGTGGTGAGATGCCGCCGCGGATCAAGGACTGCTGCAGGTGCGGGGAGCTGTCCGAGATGCACGAGACGGCGAGGACCGACGTCAACTACTCCCGGACGGTCGATGCCCGCATCCTGATGCGCCAGCACCATCGCGAGACACACCGATGACGGACGACGGTCTGGAGCCGTACCGCGACGTCATGGAGCGGCACCGGCTCGGCCTCCGCGATCCCCGGCGACTGTCCGCCGCCTTCGCGGTGTCATTGGCCGGCCTCGTGGTGGTCGTCGTACTGCTGTTGACGGTCTGTTGCCCCGGCCCGTAGCCACTCAGACTCCTGCCCCGGCCGTCATCCCTGGCAGGCAGGCAGGCAGGCAGCCGGCCGGGGCGGGTTCATATCGGCGTCACCGCTGAGTGACGCCCCAAGTCCCCTTCCGGGCTGACACGCTCGCCCGGGAGGTCGCACCATCGACTGCATGGAAGGAACACCAATGACCACCATTACCCAGGAGCCCACGAAGGTGCCGTTCGGCGCCCGCGCCGTCCAGGCGCCGTACACGGTCACCATCAACCCGTCGGAGTTCACGTACGACCCGGAGCGACAGGTCAACGTGCTGAAGGCGGACGGCTCCCTGTGGGCGCACACCCCGATGGCCGCCTCCAGCACGGCCACGAACAACGACTCCACCACCGGGGCCGACGAGACGTCCGACCCGTACGCCTTCCCGGGCGACCAGGTGGCGTAACCGGTGCCCGTACAGCATGGAACCGTTCTGGTGGCCGCTGAAGACCTGGACCCGTCCGCAGACCTGGTCGTGCACGCTCTCAATGAGCGGAACGTTCCGGTGATGCGGTTCGACCTGGCAGCGTTCCCCCAACACCTCGACCTGGCCGCTGAGCATGGCGGCCATGTTTCGGGGTGGCAAGGGGATCTGATCACCAGCACCCGAGCTGTGCGGCTGGAAGAGGTCCGGGCCGTCTACTACAGGCGGCCCGGACTGCCCCACATCAGCCGCGCAGTTGACCCCGCATACCGCGAGTGGGCGCAGGGACAGGCCTTGGTCGGCATGGTCCAGGTTCTCAGCTCCCTGCCGGTGCTATGGCTGCACCACCCCGACATCTACAGGGCGTCCGCGTACAAGCCGGGGCAGCTGGCCGCCGCCACCGCTGCGGGCCTTCGCGTGCCGTGCACGCTGGTCACGAACAGCCTGCCGCGGGCTCGGGAGTGGGCAGCCGGAATCGGCGGGCCGCTCATCGTGAAGCCGGTCACCGCCGGTGCGATCACGTTGCACGATCGCTCCATGATGCTGCCTACCCGCCGGATCGAGGCATCGGATCTCGATGAGTCACTTGAACTGACTGCGCACATGTTGCAGGAGTGGGTTCCAAAGCGGCATGAGGTGCGGCTCACCGTGGTCGGCAGCCAGATGTTTCCCGTGGCCATTCACGCGGGCAGCGACGCCGCGACGGTGGACTGGCGGAGCGACTACGACGCACTTTCCTGCGAGCCGACGGTCATTCCGGAGGAAGTCGCAGACGGGGTCCGGCGGTTCATGGCCGGCTACCGCCTCAACTACGGTGCGTTCGACTTCGTCGTAACCCCGACGGGCGACTGGGTCTTCCTCGAATGCAACCCTGCCGGGCAATGGCAATTCATCGCAGCAGCAACGAAGTTGCCGATCGCGGAGGCTCATGCCTCCCTCCTGCAAGGAGCAGTATGAACGACGCTGACGCCCGTCCCCTCCGGGAACTGCTGGCCCGGAACTTGGCTGCAGCCGGCCACGGGGAACAGTGGACTCGCGCGGTGGCGCAGGTGCCGAGGCACTTGTTCGTGCCGACGTTCTACGAGCAGGACGGCACGGGGCGGTGGTCGGAGGTCACCATCGCAACGCCGGGCTATCTGGAGAACGTCTACGCCAACCGGGCCCTCACCACACAGATCAAGGGCAACGAGCCCACGTCCTCGTCCAGCGAGCCGGGTCTCATGCTCTCGATGCTGGACGCGCTGGGGGCGCAAGCCGGGCAGCGCGTGTTGGAGATCGGCACGGGGACCGGTTACAACGCGGCGCTGCTGTCGTACGTTCTGGGGGACGCCAGCGTCACGACGGTGGACGTTGACCCCGAACTGACCGCGGATGCCGCACGACGGCTGGCTGATGCCGGGTACCGGCCATCCGTTCACACGGGGGACGGGGCTCGCGGGGTACCGTCGCACGCCACGTTCGATCGGATCATCGCCACCTGCGGTATGCAGTCCATTCCGGCCGCATGGGTGCAACAGGCCGCCGACGGTGCCGTGATAGTCGTCCCGATCGGATGGGGGCTGGCCAGGATCACGATCGAGGGCGGGCACGCAACCGGCCGATTCCTGCCCCAGAGCGCCTACTTCATGGCCCGGCGGACCTCCCGCGTCCGACCGCGATTTGACGAGCTGGAGAAGGAACAGCCCACGGTCTCCGACCTCCGTGCGCAGGATGCTCTGACGCGCCTGGAGTTCCCGTTGGGGCTCGCTCTTCCCGGGTACCGGACCTGCACATGGGGCGGAGACGATGGTGGAGTAATGGCGGTCGGCATTTGGACACCCGACGGATCCGCCGCCACGGCCGGCCATGACGGCTCTGTGCGTCAGGCCGGGCCGCGAAAGCTGTGGGACGTGGTGGAGCGGTTGGGCCGGCAGTTCGAAGTCGCGCCCCAGCGTGAGGACTTCGGGCTCACGATCACACCGGAGCGCCAGTGGGCTTGGTGGAAGACCGACGAGATGGGATGGGACCTGCCTGCCGTCCACTTCGCAGGGTAGGCCGGCACGAGCCGGTAGCCTGGGGCGCCCGATCGAAAGAGGCAAGGGTGGACGAGGAGCCGTTGGCCGACTGGGCGGAACGACGACAGAAGCGGCTACGGCCAGTCGGCCAGCTGAAGGCCGTCATCATTGGCCACGAACACGCTCCGGCCCACCTGTACCAAGATCTCCCGCGCGCCATCCTCCGATGGGACGGCTACCAATGGATCGCTGAAACCGTCGCAGACAACTATGCGGCTGCTCAGCGCCTCGTTCACGGAGTCGAAGGCGACGGCGTGATTCGCGGAGTGCCGCTACCGCTTCGTAAGGCCCGAGCCGGCCGACACCGGAAGCCCGGTCCGACTGCGTAGCCCACAGGCGTGGCCGGACCCTTGAACGCCTCTCCCCGCGTCGGCGCGCAGACGCGGGGAAGAGGGCAGAGCAGAGCCCCGGACACGCTTGGCGGCGTCAGTCCGGGGCCCTTTGTTGCACAGGAGCGCCTGTGCCGCATTTGCAACAAAGAGGCCCGAGTGCATCACGTTGGCCCGGCCAGCTGTACGCCGACTTGGAATGCTATCGAAGTACTTTAGGCAGCTAGGAACACAACAATACCTAAGGCTGTGTTTATTGAGAATGAAAAGGTCATGCCAGGTAGCGGCATCCACCACTTCTTGTTCTTTCGAAAGCGCTGCACGTATGTCACGGGATGACCCTGGGCCATTATTACGCAACTTGCAGCTAGGCTGAAAACTGCCGTTGCTGCATAGAATATGGGGATCCACTCGGGCGCACTTTTGTGAAACAGGACTTCAATGCCCAAAATTGGAACCGCCACGGAAGCTGCTGTCTGACTAGCGTCTATAGCCCAATCGGCAAGTCCTATCGTGTTTGGAACATTCATTTCCCATTCTTTTGCCCTGCTCTCGATTAGCCGGTCAAGTACAAGTGATAGCGCCCACGAAAGTACGGCGATCACTGCGATGACGATAAAGGGCCCAGCAAGCGCCAAGCTTGATGGCGCTTCGCCTGGGCCGGGCGCGTTTTCCGTCATCTTGGGCGCTAATCTACTTGGACCCGTACATAGTACGGACTGGAGGGCGGTGACGGGTGCCAGTGATCGGCCCAGACGTCCTTTACTTCTACCTGTATATACTGAGATCCACCGCTGCCCCTTGCTCTCTTATGCAGGATGATCTCGGTGGCCCTGTCCTCGCCGTCGGGTATGTGGAACGTTTTCTCGAAGACATGATCCTGGCATGTGTATTCAAGCGGCCCGCCGTTGTGGCAGCGTGCGATTAGGTGAACGTGTGCATCCTCGCCTCGCATATTTTGAACGATGAGCGAGTGGCGGCCTTCATCTCCGGCGTGCATCTCGAAGTATCTATCACCGCTGAGTGGATTGCTTACGATGACGCTCGTTTTGATGATTAGCGCACCGAGGTCGTCAAGCTTTTTCACAGCCTTAGTCTTCACGGGCTCGCCTTTAGTGTGACGATGTCAATCGTGTGCAGGCTTCGAGCAATAGAGAATGTTGCCGTCTGTGAGATTAAATCCAAGAATTGCAGCAGGTTTCCATCCCTTGAAGTTGCGCTCAGTTGGCCGTAGTTTCTGTCATTAAATTTCGGGGAGATCCAGACCAGTGATATGCCCTCACTTTCGAAGCGCACAAATGATGGGTTGCTATTGCGGGTTCGGACCCTCCTCCAAGTGTCGATGGCTGGCTGTGTATGCAGCTGCCCGTATCTATTCCAGGTTGATCTGCCTAATGAATCTGATCGGGTGAGCCAATGGGGCTCCACTGTTCCCATTGATGCGAGAAGCCGGTGCAGCGATAGCTCTGTTGACCATATAACTGAAGCTGATTGTTTACCGCGAAGCACCTTGATGTACTCGCCGGACCTGTACTCTCCGATTGTGGATTGGACCTCAATTTCCGGCAGCCAGCGAGAGACTCTGCAGAAGGACTCCTCGATCTGGGCTCCCTGATCGAATGAAACCTCAATCAGGTGGTCGACCGCTTGAAGCATTCCTCGAATAGACGGGCGGTCGCCCTCTACGAATCGCACAGCGCCAACCCGTCGCAGGCCGAGTGCTCTAAGAACGCGTTTCTGATGCTCCGATCGCGGTGGGCGTATTTGGATTACTTTGGCCTTGTGGCCGACTTTTACTTGTATATTTTGACGCGTCTCGCCGTCCTTCGGCGGTTTGTCTAGCCTCGATGTTGCCCCACTGGAAGCTCCACCGCCCCCGCTGGACGGTTCTCCTGCCATGTACATGAAGTACCTGGGGTTCCTTCGCTCCATACCTTCAATTGCACAACCTGTAATCCCGATGTGCTACCTGGGTTCACGAACTGAGGCTTGGGAGGGTCTGGCGCTGACGTCGTAAGTCGGCCTGCGGTGCGGGACCGACTCCTTGGAGGGCGCTGTGTATGGCCTGGGCTCCGCTCTGATCGATGCTGGAGCTGGCTGAGCTGCAGCGGTGCGGGGCCAAACTCAAGCGCGCTGGGGCCGCGTGCCGTCCACGTCTTCGGGACACCGATTACTGACGGGCTCCGGGTGCGAGGGTCGGGTGAACGATGCATCGTCGGGATGTGGGCAGCTCAATAATCCTGCTGGAGCTGGCGGAGGAGGCCGGCGACGTGCCTCGCGCGGGTGGCGGGGAGTCGCCCCGGAGGTCCGCTGGGTGCACGCGGCGCCGGCTGACCCTGACGTTCCCGAGGATCCCGGCTCGCGGACCCTGTGCGAGCTCGACACGACCACGATGCGGCACGAGCATTGCCAGCCGACGGCGCGCGGGCAGCCGTGGTATCCGCCTCCCCTCCATGACCGCCGGTGCCGGGAGTGCGAGGCCGTACTCAGCAACTTGAAGGCCGCCCTTGCTGAAGCGGCAATGTCCGGGAAGTGATCCCGGGAGAGGTTCTGTGTTTTCCTACAAGGCGGGGCGTCCACAGCGAGGATGCGCTCGTACAGACCTTCAGGACTAACCGGCGGACTGGCGCTTTGACCTGTGGTTCAGCGAGGATTGGTCCACGGGTCAAGGGAGCCATGTGCGTCCACCCGTTCCCGGCCCAGTCCGCACCCAAGGTGTATCTACGACCGCCGGAGACCTCCCAATGCGCTTCCTGAACGACCTCAAGCCTTCGTACGACCTGACGTACGACGACGTCTTCATGGTCCCCAGCCGCTCCGCGGTGGGCTCCCGGCAGGGTGTCGACCTCTCCTCGAACGACGGCACCGGCACCACCATCCCGCTCGTCGTCGCCAACATGACCGCCATCGCGGGCCGCCGGATGGCCGAGACCGTCGCCCGCCGCGGTGGCCTGGTCGCCATCCCGCAGGACATCCCCACCGACGTGATCGCCGAGGTCATCGGCTGGGTCAAGCAGCGCCACCTGGTGCACGACACCGCCATCACCCTCGACCCCGGCGCCACCGTCGCCGAGGCGCTCTCCCTGCTGCCCAAGCGCGCGCACGGCGCGCTGGTCGTGGTCGAGGACGGCAAGCCGGTCGGTGTCGTCACCGAGGGCGACTGCCAGGGCGTCGACCGCTTCACCAGCCTCGCCGACGTGATGTCGCGCGACCTGCTGCTGCTGGAGGAGGGCATCGACCCGCGCGCCGCCTTCGACAAGCTCAGCGAGGCGCACCGCAAGCTCGCCCCGGTGGTCGGCGCGGACGGCCGCCTGGTCGGCATCCTGACCCGCAAGAACGCGCTGCGCGCCACCCTCTACACCCCCGCCGTCGACGACCGGGGCCGGCTGCGGATCGCCGCCACCGTCGGCATCAACGGCGACGTGGCCGGCAAGGCCAAGGCCCTGATCGAGGCCGGTGCCGACGTGCTGGTGGTCGACACCGCGCACGGCCACCAGGAGTCGATGGTCAGCGCGCTGCACGCGGTGCGCGGCCTGGACCCGCAGATCCCGATCGTGGCCGGCAACGTGGTCTCCGCCGCCGGTGTCCGTGACCTGGTCGAGGCGGGCGCCGACATCCTCAAGGTCGGCGTCGGCCCCGGCGCGATGTGCACCACCCGGATGATGACCGGTGTCGGCCGCCCGCAGTTCTCCGCCGTCCTGGAGTGCGCCGCCGAGGCGCGCCGCCTCGGCAAGCACGTCTGGGCCGACGGCGGCGTCCGCCACCCGCGTGACGTCGCGATGGCGCTGGCCGCCGGCGCGTCCAACGTGATGATCGGCTCCTGGTTCGCCGGCACCTACGAGTCGCCCGGCGACCTGCAGACCACCGCCGACGGCCGCCAGTACAAGGAGAGCTTCGGCATGGCCTCGGCGCGCGCGGTCAGCAACCGTACCGCCCAGGACTCCGCGTACGACCGGGCCCGCAAGGCGCTGTTCGAGGAGGGCATTTCGCACTCCCGGATGTTCATCGACCCGGCCCGCCCGGGCGTCGAGGACCTGATCGACTCGATCGTGGCCGGTGTGCGCAGCTCCTGCACCTACGCCGGCGCCTCCAGCCTGGAGGAGTTCCACGAGAAGGCCGTGATCGGCGTCCAGAGCGCGGCCGGCTACGCCGAGGGCAAGCCGCTGCACTCCAGCTGGGCCTGATCGCCCTCAGCCGCGCTCGACGGCCGGCCGGTTCCTCGCCCCGGGGAACCGGCCGGCCGTCCGCGCGTCCGGGCCCGGGTGGCCGTGCAGGCCCAGCGGGGTGAGCAGGGCCCGGCCGAGCAGTCCCACCGAGGCGTCCAGGGTGGCGGTCAGCGCCGCCACCGCACCCGGCACCTCGCGCAGCTCCCAGAGCGCGCGGACGCTCGCCCAGGCCGCGTCCCGGGCGGCGTCGACCGACCAGGCGCCCACCAGGTGCGTCAGGGGTTCGGCCCGCTCCAGCAGGTCCGGCCCGGGCATCAGCTGCTCCCGGACGGCCGTCTCCACCGCGGCCAGCAGGCCGTTGATCCGGTGGTAGTCGTCGGCCAGCCGCTCCGGGGGACGGCCGAGCCGGCGGCAGGTGTCGAGCACGGCGAGCGGCAGGTCGTGCTGGATGTGCGCGTTCATCCCGGCCAGCGCGAACTGCAGGGGGTGCACCCCAGGGTGCCCGCGCAGCTCGAACAGCGGCCGCCAGCAGGCCGGCGGCCGGCGCCCCGCCGCGACGGCGTCCACGGCCAGCAGGTACCGCCCGGCGAACACCACGTCCAGCTCGGCCATCGCGGCGGGGTCGGCGAAGTAGGGCCGGGCGAGGCGGTCGCGCACCGCCTCCGTCACGGTCAGGTACATCCGGTTGAACACCGCGACGCCGTCGGACGGCGGCAGGCCGCGGCCGATCCCGCGCAGCCGCCCGACCATCCGGTCGACCTCGTGTGCCGGCTCCTGGGCCATCTGTCACCCTCCGCGATCGGGTCGTGCGCTGATCGCATCATCGTGACAGCGGCGGGCCGGAGCGCCCCGGCGCCGCGCGGACCGCCCCGGCGCCGCGCGGACCGTCCGTCCGCCCGAACCGGGTCGGCTCAGCCCAGCGCGTAGTCCAGCGTGTAGGCGTGCCGGCCGGCCTCGTCCACGGTCAGCTCGAACGTGCCGGTGAGCCCCGTCAGCTCGCCCGCCCCGGTGCCCGCCACCACCCGGATCGCCAGCCGCTCGCCCTGACTGCCCGGCGCGGCGTGCTGGAGCACGAACGAGCCCTTGCGCCCGTCCAGCTCACCGGTGAAGTGCTCGACCGCGACGTACGCCGCCGGGCCGCCCGCGCCGTCCAGCACGGAGAGCATCCGCACCACGCTGCCGCCGGTCAGGCCGCCCGTGAACTCCTTGGTGAGCCGCACGCGCCCGAGCGTCGCCCCCGACTGTTCGTCCGTCTCCTCGGGCTCGAACGCCGTCACCTCGAACGCGCCGCTCGTCCTCGTCCCCATCGCACCGTTCCCCTCGGCCCTGGTGCGGCCGGTTCCCCGCCGGCCGTCGGCACAGAGCCTCGCACCCGGCACTGACAAGTGGCCCCTGACGCACCCGGCCGGCCCCGGCGCACCGGCCCCCGCGCACCGGCCGCGCATCCGCCCGCCCGGTGGACCCGCCCGCCCGGTGGACGGTGGACCCCCCGCCCCGCGCTCCCGGTCGCTCAGCGCTCCCAGCGCAGCGCCAGCAGGGCCGCGTCGTCGGCCAGGCCGGCACCGCCCACCCAGGCGCGGACGCCCGCCAGCAGCTCGTCCAGCACGTCCTCGGGGCTGCCGGCGGGGAGGGCGGCCAGGCGCTCGGACAGCGGGTAGAACCGGCCCGTGCCGTCGCGGGCCTCGGAGACGCCGTCGGTGTAGAGCAGCAGCAGGTCGCCCGGGCCGGGGTCGAAGCCGCCCGCCTCGTACCGCCCGCCGATCAGGCCGAGCATCCCCAGCGGCGGGGCGTGCCGCGGCGGCGCCAGCTCGTTCACCCGGCCCGCGCGGCGCAGCAGCGGGTGCGGGTGGCCGCAGTTGACCAACTCCGCCCGCCCGCCGGCCCGGTCCGCCTCCAGCAGCAGCGCGGTGACCCAGCGCTCGTTCACCGGGCGGGCCGCCAGCGCCGAGTCCAGCCGCTCGGCGACCCGGGCGAGGTCCGGCTCGGTCCGCGCCGCCTCCCGGAACACCCCGAGTACGTCCGCCGCCGTCTCCACCGCCGGCAGCCCGTGCCCCTGCACGTCCCCCAGCAGGATCCGCACCCCGTACGGGCTCTCCGCCACCTCGTACAGGTCCCCGCCGATCCTCGCCTCCGCCGCCGCCGCGACGTAGCGCACCGCCACCCGCAACGGCCCGAGCCGCTCCGGCGGCGGCCGCAGCAGCGCCCGCTGCGCGGCCTCGGCCACCGTCCGGACCTGGAACAGCTCGCGCTCCCGGGCCGCCACCAGGACCACGTTCGCGGTGCTGGCCAGCGTGGCGGCGAGCACGGTGATCAGCGCGGTCACGTGGACGGAGGTGGGCACGCCGTGGTTGGCGACCTCCAGCAGCCCGACGGCCGCCATCGCGACCAGGCCCGTGATCAGCGGCACCCGGGCCCGCCGGGTGGTCGCCCCGGCCAGCACCGGCGCCACCGCGAGGACGGGGGAGAGGGTCGTCCCCGGCCCGGTCACCACGTCGGCCACCACGGCCGCGACCAGCAGCAGGAACGCGCAGCCGAGCAGCAGCCTGGTCCGCCGCGGCAGGTGCAGCGGCGGCACCGCGTCCTGCGGTCCGTCGGCGGTCACGCGTACGCCTCCAGCGGGGGTCGGCGGCGGCCCACGTCGGCGAGGGGCCTCTCCGTCCACTCTCCACCGCCGCCCCGCGCCCCGGCACGTCGGAGCCGCGGCCGTACGGCCCGGGCCGGGTACGAGGCCGGGCCCGGTCCGGAGACGAGGCCGGGGACGAGGCCGGGCCCGGAGACGAGGCCGGGCCCGGGGACGAGGCCGCGGCCGTGCGGCTGCCGGCCCTGGATAAGCTGGCCACGAGATGAGACGCAAGAGCAAGGTGCCGCCCGCCCCCCTCCCGCAGCGCCTCGGGGTGGACCCGGTGCACCTGCGGCTGCCCCTCGACGGTCCGTGGCCGACGGTCCGCGGATACCTGGCCGACCGGCTGCCCACCGTCGCCCCGGAGCGGATCGACGCGCTGCTGCACGGGCGCGAGATCGTCGGCGAGAACGGTCCGATCGGGCCGGACGAGCCGTTCCGCCCGGGAGCGCACCTCTGGCTCTACCGCGAGCTGCCGGCCGAGGTCCCGGTCCCGTTCGAGGTGGCCGTGCTGCACCGGGACGAGCACCTGGTGGTGGTCGACAAGCCGCACTTCCTGGCCACCACCCCGCGCGGCCGCCACGTCGTCGAGACGGCGCTCTCCCGGCTGCGGCACTCGCTGGACCTCCCCGCCCTCAGCCCGGCCCACCGGCTGGACCGGCTGACCGCGGGCCTGGCGATGTTCGTGGTCCGCCCGGAGGACCGCGGCGCCTACCAGACGCTCTTCCGCGACCGGCTGGTCCGCAAGGAGTACCGGGCCGTCGCGCCGTACGACCCGGCGACCGCCCTGCCGCGCACCGTGCGCAGCCACATCCTCAAGGAACGCGGCGTCATCGCGGCCCGCGAACTGGACGCCCCGCCGAACAGCGAGAGCCGGATCGAGCTGCTCGACCACCGCGACGGCCTCGGCCACTACCGCCTGCTGCCGCACAGCGGGCGCACCCACCAGCTGCGCCTGCACATGAGCGGCCTCGGCCTGCCCATCCTCGGCGACCCGGTGTACCCCGTGCTGCTCCCCGAGCCGGCCCCCGACGACTTCCGCCGGCCCCTGCAACTGCTGTCCTCCGTGGTCGAGTTCACCGACCCCCTGTCCGGCGAGCACCGCCGCTTCGAGAGTCGCCGCACCCTGGCCGCCTGGTCCGACCCCGAGGCCTGGGCGGAGAACCGGGAGTCCTCGGCCTCTTGATCTAAGCCCAACGGACGAGCCGGTCGCAGGACCGGCGGCCGATCCGGCGGGCGGCGGGCGGGGCGATCGTGGGGACATGACGAACGCACCGCAGCACCACACCCCGCCCGTCGCCCTGATCACCGGCGCCTCGCGCGGCCTGGGCCTGGCGCTCGCCCGGGCCCTGGCCGCCGAGGGCTGGCAGCTGGTGATCACCGCCCGCGACGGGGCCGAACTCTCCGCCGCCGAAGCCGAACTGGCGGCCGTCACCAAGGTCACCGCCCTCGCCGGGTCGGTCGTCGACGACGCGCACCGCGAGCGCCTCGCCGAGGCCTCCGCCGCCCTCGGCGGCGCGGCGCTGCTGGTCAACAACGCCGGCACGCTCAACGGCTCGGACTCCGCCGCGGCCGAACCGCTGCCCCGGCTGGCCGACTTCCCGCTGCCGGGCCTGCTGGAGACCTTCGAGGTCAACGTCCTCGCGCCGATCGCCCTCACCCAGCTCGTGCTGCCGCAGCTGCGCGCCCACACCGGCGCCGTCCTCAACATCAGCTCGGACGCCGCCGTCGAGGCCTACCGGGGCTGGGGCGGGTACGGCGCCAGCAAGGCGGCACTGGACCAGGCCTCCGCCGTACTGGCCCGGGAGGAGCCGGATGTGCGGGTGTGGGCGGTCGACCCGGGCGGCATGCGGACCAGGATGCTCGCGCAGGCCGGCGAGGACCTCGCGGGCGTACCGCTGCCCGAGGAGGTGGCGCCGTCCCTGCTCGGCCTGGTCCGGGACCGGGCCGACTCCGGCCGCTACCGCGCCGCCGACCTGCCGGCCGCCTCCGCGTCGGGCGCGCGATGACCGCGCTCACCGACCCGACCGCGCTCACCGACCCGGTGACCGCGCTCACCGGCCCGGGGATCGACGTCACCGTCCCGCCCGAACTCTCCGCCCGCGCACCGGCGGAGGCCCGCGGCACCGCCCGGGACGACGTGCGCATGCTGGTCGGCCGGCGCGACGGGGTCGGCGGTGTGGAGCACCGGCGCTTCACCGAGCTGCCCGAGGTCCTGCGCCCCGGGGACCTGCTGGTGGTCAACAACTCGGCCACCCTCCCCGCCGCGCTGCCCGGCCGGCTGCCGGACGGCACCCCCGTCGCGCTGCACCTCTCCTCCGCCCGGCCGGACCAACGCGGCGCCCACCTGGTGGAGTTGCGCCGGATCGTCCCCGGGGCGGCCGCCGGCTACTACCCGCCGGAGGAGTCCCCGGCCCGGCCGGGGCTGCGGGTGGCGCTGCCGGCCGGCGCCTCGGCCGAACTCGTCGCGCCGTTCACCGCGCGCCTCTGGTACGCCCGACTCGCCCTGCCCGAGCCGCTGTTGACCTACCTGGACCACCACGGCAAGGCGATCCGTTACGGCTACGTGGACCGCGACTGGCCGATCGAGGCGTACCAGACGGTCTTCGCGACCGTCCCGGGCAGCAGCGAGATGCCCAGCGCGGCCCGCCCGTTCACCGCCGAGGTGGTGGCCCGGCTGGCCGGCCGCGGGGTACTGGTCGCGCCGATCACCCTGCACACCGGCGTCGCCTCCCCGGAGGCGCACGAGGCGCCGTACGCCGAACGGTTCCAGGTGCCGGCCGGCACCGCCGGCCTGATCGGCCACGTCCGCTCCGGCGGCGGCCGGGTGATCGCCGTCGGCACCACCGTCGTCCGCGCCCTGGAGACGGCGGCGGCCCCGGACGGCACCGTCCACGAGGCCGACGGCTGGACCGAGTTGGTGATCACCCCCGAACGCGGCGTGCGCGCCGTGGACGGCCTGCTCACCGGCTGGCACGAGCCCCGGGCCTCCCACCTGCTGATGCTCGCCGCCGTGGCCGGCCGGCCGCTGCTCGAACGCTGCTACGCCGAGGCCGTCCGGCACCGCTACCTCTGGCACGAGTTCGGCGACGTCAACCTGCTGCTCCCGGATACGCCTTAGGGCTGGCCGGGGCTCAGCCGGCGGCCGGTGCGAACAGGGTGCGGGCCGCGTGCTGGGTGTCGAGGTACTCGCGCACCGAGGTGATCAGGCCGTTCTCGACGGTGAAGACTCCCAGGCAGCGGTTCCGGTAGGCGGAGCCGTTGGCGGCCGTGCCGCGGGCGGTCCACTCGGCGACGACCTGCGGGCCGTCGGCGAGCAGACCGGTGAGCGTGACCTCCAGGACGGCGTCCGGGGCGAACAGGGACCCCACCGAGCCGAGGAAGTCCTCGGCGATGGCTTTCCGGCCGCGCCAGACCCGGGACAGCGGGAGGTCGCCGGGGTACTCCCAGGTGGCGTCCTCGGCGAAGGAGGCCACCGCGGTGGCGAGGTCGCCCTCGGCGACGGCGGTGACGTAGCGCTCCACGACGGTGCGGGGGTCGAGCTGGTCCATGGTCTGCTCCTCTGGTTCCGGTCGGTCGTTCCTTCCGGGACCAAGCCAATCCCTCCGGGCCGTGCCCGGGCGAACAACCGCCCGGGCGCGGCGACAACCGCCGGTTGTCACCGGAGCTCAGCGCGGCGGCGTCCCGGGCGGCAGCTCCAGCTCGAACCAGACCACCTTGCCGTCCCGGGTGTGCCGGGTGCCCCAGCGGTGCGCCAGTTCGTTGACCAGGTGCATGCCGCGCCCGCCCTCGTCCTCCTCCCGGGCCCGCCGCATCCGCGGCGCCCCGGTGTCGCGGTCCGCGACCTCCACGGTGAGCAGCCGGTTGTAGAACAGCCGCAGCTGGGTGGGGGATCCGGCGTGCACCAGGGCGTTGGTGATCAGCTCGCTGGTGAGCAGCTCGGCCCAGTCGGCGAGCGGGGCGAGCCCCCAGTCGGCCAGCGTCTCGCGGGTGAACCGGCGGGAGTGCGCGACCATCGCGTGGTCGCCGGTGAGCGGGAGGGTGGCGATCCGGTCGGACCCGGCCGGCCGGACCTGCGCCAGGATGATCGCGATGTCGTCCTCGCTGGTGCGGCCGGTGAGTTCGGCCAGGACGGCGTCGCAGGTCTGCTCCAGCGAACGGCGCCGGTCGGCGATGGTCCGGCAGAGCAGGTCGAGGCCGTCGTCGAGGTCGCGGCCCCGGCGCTCGACCAGGCCGTCGGTGTAGAGCCCGAGGATGCCCTCCTCGGGGAGGGTGAACTCGACGCTCTCGAAGGTGACGCCGCCGACTCCCAGCGGGGCGCCCGGCGGCAGTTCGAGCAGGTGCGCCCCGCCCTCGGCGTCGGCCACCACCGGCGGCAGGTGGCCCGCGCAGGCGGCGCTGCAGTGCCGTTCCACCGGGTCGTACACCACGCAGACACAGGTCGCGAACTGGCCCTCGCCGATGGCCGTGGTGGCCTCGTCCAGCCGCTGCAGCACCCGCGCGGGGTCCAACTCCAGGGTGATCAACGTGCGGGCCACCGTACGGAGTTGCCCCATGGTGGCGGCGGCGCGGATGCCGTGGCCCATCACGTCGCCGACCACCAGGGCGACCCGGCCCGAGGAGAGCGGGACGACGTCGAACCAGTCGCCGCCGACCTCGCTGACCACGCTGCTGGGCAGGTAGCGGTAGGCGATCTCCAGCCCGAGCGTGCGGTGGATCTCCTGCGGCAGCAGACTGCGCTGCAGGGTCAGCGCGGTGTCCCGCTCGCGCCGGTAGAGCCGGCCGTTGTCCATCGCGAGCGCGGTCCGCGCCGCCAGCTCCTCGGCCAGCGCCCGGTCGGCCGGCCCGAACGGCACCGGGTTGCGGATCCGGATGAACTCCGCGCCGCCCAGCACCATTCCGCGGGCCAGCAACGGCACCATCAGGTACGAGTGCACCCCGGCGTCCAGGCCCGGCTGGACCCGGTCCGGCGAGGCCACGATCCGCCGCAGCGCCGCCTCGTCGACCTCCGACACCAGGATCGAACGGCCGGTCCGCAGGCTCTCCGCGTACACCTGCGCGGACTGTGAGTTCTCGCCGACCTGGTCCGCGGCGGCGGCCAGTGCCCCGTCCGCGTCGGCCTCGCCGACGGCGACCGCGCGCAGCAGCACCGAGCGGTCGTCCGGGACCGGGCTCGGATCGTCGCCGCTGAGGACCGCCTCGCGCAGGTCGACGGTGACGAAGTCGGCGAACCTCGGGATCACCACCTCCACCAACTCCTCGGCGGTGCGGTGCAGATCGAGCGTGGTGCCGATCCGGGTGCTGGCCTCGTTCAGCAGCGACAGCCGCTGCTGCGCCGCCCACGCCTCGTCCAGCGCGCGCTGGCGGGCGGCCGCCGCGTCGCGCTCCCGGGAGAACAGCAGCGCGTTGTCGATCGACACCGCCGCCCGCACCGCCAACTCCCCGGCCAGCGCCAGGTCGTCGTCCTCGTACGGGCGCTCCACCACCGTCCGGTAGAAGCCGGCCACCCCGACCGCCCCGCCCCGGGCGATCAGCGGCACCACCATGAACGAGAGGACGTTCTGCTCCCGCACGGCCGCGGTGCGCACCGGGTCGTCGGCGAACCAGGCCATGCCGGCCGCGTCCATCCGCGGCACCAGCACCGGCTTGCGGTTCGCCAGGCTCCACGCGTACGGCGAGCCGGGGCGGAACCGCTGCACGCCGCCGGTCCGGTCGATCGGCGCCAGCGTCGAGCCCTGCGCCGAGTGGAAGGCCATCCGGCGCAGCACGGCCGAGCCGTCCGGCATCGTGCGGGCCTCGCGCTCGCCGCGCACCAGGTCGTCCAGCACCTCGACCACCACCGTGTCGGCCAGCCGGGGCGTCGCCACCTCCGCCAACTCCTGGGCGGTCTGGGCGAGATCGAGGGTGGTGCCGATCCGCGCCGAGGCGGAGTTGACCAGCGCCAGCCGCTCCTGCGCGGCCTTCGCCTCGCGCAGCGCCTGCTGGCGGGCGAGCACGGTCTGGTGCTGGCGCAGGTAGAGCCGGGCGTTGTCGATCGCCACGGCCGCCCGCGAGGCCAGCTCGTCGCCGAGGGTGATGTCCGCCTCGGCGAAGGACTCCCGCTCGCCGCGCCGCGAGTACACCACCATGCCGAGCGTGGTGCCGCGGGCCACCAGCGGGGTGATCCGCACCGAGCGCGGCCGGTCGCCGAGGTACGCCTGGCGGCGGCTCTCGGTGATCGCCTCGGTCAGCAGCGGCAGCTCCCAGGACGGCACCACGACCGTCCGCCCGGTCGTCAGCGCCCGGGCGTAGGGCGAGTCCGGCGCCAGCTCGTAGACGGTGTCCACCGGCAGCGCCTCGGCCGGGTACAGCGGGTCGTGGGTGGCGAGCGCCAGGCGGCGCACCAGGTGCGGGGACGTCGGGTCGGGCGGCTCCACGTTGCGCCCGGCGACCAGCGCCTCCAGGGCGAACACACCGCTGATGTCGGCGACCCTCGGCACCATCGCGTCGGCCAGCTCGCGCGCCGTCTGCCGCAGGTCGAGCGTGGTGCCGATGGAGGCGGTCGCGTCGACCAGCAGCGCCAGCCGCTCCTGTGCCCGGGCCGCCCGGGCGTCCGCGCGGGCCCGTTCGGTGATGTCGATGACCGTCGAGCTGACCCCGAGCACCTCCCCGCCCGGGTCCTCCAGCCGGAAGTACGAGGCCGACCAGGCGTGGTCGTGCTGCGGATCGCCCGGGGTGCGGCCGTGCGAGCGCGCGTCGATCACCGGCTCGCCGCTCTCCAGCACCTGCCGCATCACCGCCTCGCTCTCCTCCCCGTTGATCCCGGGCAGCAGCTCGGTGAGGCGGTGGCCGAGGTGCTCCTCGACGGACAGGCCGTTGACCCGGGCCAGCGCGTTGTTCAGCCGGACGAAGGCGAGCCGGGTGTCGAACACGCCCATGCCGACGGGGGACTGGCTGAAGAACCCGTCGAGCACCGCGAGGTCCGCCTGGATCCGGCGCAGCGTGGTCACGTCGGACGCCACGGCGAGCACCAGCGGACTGCCGCCCGGGCCGAGGATCGGGTGGGTGCGGAACTCCAGGTTGACGTTGTGGCCGTCCCGGTGGCGGACCGGGAACACGCCCGACCAGCCGCGGCCGTCCAGGATCTCCTGGAACAGCTCCAAAACGTCCGGCCGCTGCTCGTCCGAGGCCAGCAGCTGCGCGGCGCGGGCGCCGATCGCCTCCTCGGCGGTGTATCCGAGCAGCGCCTCGGCGTCGCTGCTCCAGTGCAGGATCCGCCCGTCGGACTCGATCAGCGCGGTGGCGATCGGCACCATCAGCAGGGCGTCCTGACGCGGCCCCTCACCCGGTTCCCCCCGGCGCGGCCGCCCGGGCCCACCGGCGTCACGCAGCTGCTCGTTCACCATGGCCAGAGAACCGCCCGGAGATCGTTTCCACCAGCCCTGCCATCTTCCCACGCACCCCCCACCCGCGCCGACTTCCCGCCTCCCGCCCCGATCCCGTCCGGGCTCTGCACGGTGCCGCAGCCCGGCGGGCGCAACAGTCTGTTCATTGAACCCGCAGCCCGCGGGGACTACGCTGGCCCGCATGGCGCTCGGAACGGACTACGAACAGCAGGACTGCTCCCTCGCCCGCGCCCTGGAGGTGGTCGGCGAGCGCTGGAGCCTGCTGATCGTCCGCGACGCCTTCTACGGGGTGCAGCGCTTCAACGACTTCCTGGTCCACCTCGGCATCCCGCGCGCCGTCCTCACCTCCCGCCTGAACGCGCTGGTCGCGGCCGGGGTGCTGCGCAAGGAGCCGTACCAGGAGGCGCCGCTGCGCCACGGCTACCTGCTCACCGAGGTCGGGCTCGAACTGTGGACGCCGGTCTACACGCTGGCCCGCTGGGGTGGCCGCCACGCCGCCCCCGGCGGGCCCAAGCGCCTCTTCTCGCACGCGCTCTGCGGCACCGACCTCGATCTGGCCGGCGCCTGCCCGCAGTGCGGCGGTCCGGCCGTCCCGCCGGGCGACGTGATGATGCGCCCCGGCCCGGGCGCCTCGCCCGACGTCCGCCCGGACGCCGTCTCGCGCGCACTGGCCCGCCCCCACCGCCTGCTGACGCCGGTCGGATCGGCGGCGGAGCGGTAGGAGGCGGGGCCGGGCCAGTGCGCGGGGCGACCACGGGGTGACCGCCGGTCAACCGCCGGTCGGTCCGCCGGGTCAGTCGAGCGCCTCCAGCACGGTGGCGTTGGCCAGTCCGCCCGCCTCGCACATCGTCTGGAGCGTGTAGCGCGCGCCGCGCTCGCGCATCGCGTGCACCAGGGTCGTCATCAGCCTGGTCCCGCTCGCGCCGAGCGGGTGGCCGAGCGCGATCGCGCCGCCGTTGACGTTGACCTTCGCCGGATCGGCGCCGGTCTCCTGCAGCCACGCCAGCACCACGCTCGCGAACGCCTCGTTGACCTCGAACAGGTCGATGTCGGCCAGCGACAGCCCGGCGCGCCGCAGCACCTTCTCGGTGGCCGGGATGACGCCGGTGAGCATGAGCAGCGGGTCCGACCCGGTCACCGCGAAGGAGTGCAGCCTGGCGAGTGGGCGCAGGCCGAGCCGCGCCGCCGTCTCGCCGCTGGTGATCAGGACGGCCGAGGCGCCGTCGTTGATCGGGCTGCTGTTGCCCGCCGTCACCGACCAGTCGATCTGCGGGTACCGCTCGGCGAAGCCGGGGTCGGTGAAGGAGGGGCGCAGGCCCGCCAGGATCTCCGGCGTGGTGCCCGGGCGCACCGACTCGTCCACGGCGACGACGCCGGCGGGCGTGGTCACCGGCGCCAGCTCCGCCTCGAACAGCCCGGCGGCGTGGGCGTGCGCGGCCTTGGCGTGCGAGCCGGTGGCGAAGACGTCCATGGCCTCGCGGGAGAGGGACCACTTGGCGGCGATCAGTTCCGCACTGACGCCCTGCGGGATCAGCCCGCCGGGGTAGCGGGCGGCGATCGAGGCGCTGAACGGGTCCGCGCCCGGCGGCACGTTGGACCACATCGGCACCCGGCTCATCGACTCGATCCCGCACGCCACCACCACGTCGTACGCGCCCGCGATCACGCCCTGCGCGGCGAAGTGGACGGCCTGCTGGGAGGAGCCGCACTGCCGGTCGACCGTGGTCGCCGGGACGGACTCCGGCAGGCCGGCCGCCAGCCAGGCGTACCGGGTGGTGTTCATGGCCTGCTCGCCGACCTGGTCGACGCAGCCGCCGATCACGTCGTCGACCAGCGCCGGGTCGATGCCGCTGCGGGCGACCAGGGTGTTCAGGGTGTGGGCGAGCAGCTCCACGGGGTGGACGGCGGAGAGCGCGCCTCCCGGTTTGCCCTTGCCGATCGGCGTGCGGACGGCTTCGACGATCACGGCGTCACGCATGGCGGCCGCCTTCCTCTGCGGTGGGTTGGATTCCCAAACGTACTAGAGTTGAGTGAGTTTGGGAATCCAACTATGAAGTTGTGTCGGGTCGTTCCCGGTCCTTCTAACCGTTCTGCAGGGTGCGCAGCAGGGCGACGCCCGCCGGGTCGACAGAGCGGCGGGTGTTGGCCAGCAGGATGACACCCACCTGCTTCTCCGGGTCGAAGGCGACGAACGAGCGGAACCCCCCGGTCTCGCCGTTGTGCCAGATCTGCAGGTGCCCGCCCTGCCGGGCGTGCAGCCGGTAGGCGAGCCAGCCGAGGTGCATCCAGGCGACCGGGTTGACGCGGTGGTCGACCTCCCGGGTGAGCGCGATGGCGGGCCCCA
The DNA here is from genome assembly GCF_042677465.1 of Kitasatospora sp. NPDC127111. Classification (NCBI taxonomy): domain Bacteria; kingdom Bacillati; phylum Actinomycetota; class Actinomycetes; order Kitasatosporales; family Streptomycetaceae; genus Kitasatospora; species Kitasatospora sp. NPDC127111. Next base: position 3,639 of record NZ_JBHXTG010000063.1, on the reverse strand, counting down.
GCGGCGAGCCGTCCTGCGGGCCGGACGCCAGCTGGGCCCGCAGGAGTATCGCCAGGTCGGCGGCGGTGGAGCGGAGCCCGCCCGCGCCCGCGAGGTCGGCCAGGTGCCAGAACGGAACGGCCCGGCGCCAGGCCGTGTGGCCCCGGGCGAGCCGGGCGGACCGCTCGGCGTCGACGGTGATCACGGTGTCGGCGAGCCCGAGCGGCGCGCAGACCTCCCGGGCGATCAGCTCCTCGTAGCCGGTGCCCGCCCGGTGGGCGAGCGCCAGGCCGAGCAGACCGGCGCCGAGGTTGGAGTAGCGGAAGCCGCGCCCGGGTTCGGCGCGCAGCCTGGTCCGGGCGAGCCCGGCCAGCAGCGCGTCACTGGTGCAGTCGCGGTACGGGTCGGGCTTGTTCGGCACGACCAGGGCCGGCAGCAGCATCCCGGCGGGCAGCCGCGGCAGCCCGGAGGTGTGGGTGGCCAGGTGCCGGAGGGTGATCGGCGTGCCGCCCTTGGCGGGGACGGTGACGCCGGGCGGCAGCGCGTCCGCCAGGACGTCGGCCAGCGGTTCGTCGAGCGCGGCCGAGCCGGCCAGCGCCAGCCGGGCCAGCGCGAGCGAGGTGAACACCTTCGTCACCGAGCCGATCTCGAACAGGGTGTGCGCGTCGGGCACGGCGGCGTCCGGGCCGGTGGAGGTGCGGCCGGCGCCGCGGATCTCCACCGCGCCGCCGGCCAGCCCGGCGACCACGACGCCGAGCTGCTGGCCGGCGAGCCGGTCGGCGGTCTGCTGGACAAGGCTGCCAAGGTCGTTCATGGCTGGGAGCCTAGGCCGCGAGCCCCGTCCCGGTCGTCCGCCGAGACGATGATTCCCGACCCCGCCGCTCCTCCACCGGGGGTACGCCCCGGCTACTCCACGTGAGGTAGCGAGGGGTGGCCGGGGCGTACGACGTTCGCCGTCGGCGGTCCTGGTGGTGCGTCAGCCCGCCCCTGCCGGCGCGTCAGCGGCCCGGGTTCGGGCCGGGGGCGGTGCCGAGGATCCGGGTGGGCCCCGGGGAGTCGCGAGCCACGCCCCGGGAGACCACGGCCGGCAGGCGCTGGCCCTGGCCGTCCCGGCCGTCCCGGTCGGCGCGAGCCGGCTGCGGCCGCGCTGCCGGTCCACCGGCAGCGACAACCGGCACTGGGTGCTCGACGACGTCCGCGGGGGCCGACGCCCGAAGGCCCCGCGGGGATCACCCGGGCTCGGCGAGCGCCGCCCGCAGCCGCTCGGCGACCGCCGCCGCGCCCGCCTCGTCCGGGTACGTGCCGCGCGGCCAGAAGAAGCCGCGCAACCCGTCCTTCGGGTTGCGCGGCACCACGTGGACGTGCAGGTGCGGCACCGACTGGCTGATCCGGTTGTTCGTCGCGACGAAGCTGCCCGCCGCGCCGAGCCCGCGCTCCACGGCGGCGGCCACCCGCTGCACCCGCAGGAAGAACGGACCCACCTCGGCCGCCGGCAGGTCCGCCAGGGTGGCGTGGTGGGCGCGCGGCACGACCAGCACGTGGCCGGGGAAGAGCGGCCGCCGGTCCAGGAAGGCCACCGCCGCCTCGTCGTCCAGCACCAGGTGCGCGGGCTCCTCACCCGCCACCACCGCACAGAAGACGCAGTCCATCCGTCCATTCAAGCGACCGCCCCCGTGGGACGGCCACTCGGCACGGCCGCTCCCGCCGGCTGCCCGTACCGGCTACCCGGTCACTCGTACCGGTGGAGCAGCGACTCCCGCTCGGACTGCTCGATCATCTCGATGGTCAGCGAGGGATCCCGCAGGTGGGACAGGGTGACCTCGGCGGAGGTGGGCTGGGCGTCCTTGGCGAGCCAGTTCTCCGGCTTCCACGCCGAACTGCGCAGGAACGCCTTCGGGCAGTGTGCGTACACCTCCTCGACCGCGACCACGATCGCGCTGCGCGGCGGCTTGCCGACCGCCGTCAGCCGCTCCAGCAGCCGCGGGTCGGTGGAGACGCAGGCCCGCCCGTTGACCCGCAGCGTGCTCTCCCGGCCGGGGACCACGAAGATCAGTCCGACCTGTCCGGTCTCGACGATGTTGTGCAGGCTGTCCAGCCGCTTGTTGCCGGTGGCGTCCGGGATGGCCAGCGTCCGGTCGTCCAGCACCGACACCAGCCCGGCCGGGCCGCCGCGCGGCGACACGTCGCACCGCCCGGCCGCGTCCGCGCTGGCCACGAAGACCAGCGACGAGCAGGCGATCAGCTGCCGCGCCACCTCGTGGATCCGGTCCACCTGCTTGCGCCGCACGAGGTCGCTCGGCTGCTCGTAGATCTCGCGCAGCTCGGCCGCGTCCCGTACGGCGTCCGCGCTGAGCGCGGCGAACAGGCTGCCCGGGACGTCCGGGGCGTCCGGCGCTTCCGGGCCGGTGATTGACGGAGCGGCAGTTTCCGGTGTGCTGGTCATACCGGGAATGTAGCGGAGCGCTCTGCTCCGCCTTCCGGGTGCCCTTCGTCCTCCGGCACCCGGCCCGTCCGCCACGGACGCCCCGGCCTTCCGCCCGTCTCTACCGGCCTCCTGCCCGTCTCCGCCCGGCCTCCCGCCCGTCTCCACCCGGCGCCCCGCCCGTCCGCCGGGAAAGCCCCGCCGGACCCTCCCCACCAGCGGTTTTGCGCCGATAATGGGGCCAAAGGCTTCCGTGGGTTTCCGTGGTTTTCCGTGGGCTTCGGTGGTTTCGGTGGTTTCGGTGGGAGGTGGTGGCCGTGATCGTCAGGATCTGGGCCGGGCAGGTCATGGCCGGGCACATCGAGGAGTTCTGCGCCGTGCTGACGTCACAGGTGCTCCCGCAGCTCGGGCAGACGGAAGGCTGCCTGGGCGGCGAACTGCTGCGCTCGATGACGGAGGACTCCCAGCGGGTGCTCGTGGTCAGCCGGTGGCGTGACGAGGAAGCCCTGCGCGGGTACGCGGGGCCGATGTGGCGGATCCGGCCGGTCTGGTCGGAGGGCGAGCTGCGCTACCTGGCGCACCCGCCCGAGGTCACCCACTTCACGCCGGTCCCGGTCATCTGACCCGCGCCGCCCGGCCCGGCCGCCGACGCCCCGCGTCACCCGTCAGGTGATGCCCCGCGTCAGGCGATGCCCGGCGTCAGACCATCAGTGGCGTCAGACCATCAGCGGCACCGGATGGATCTCGTCCGCCGGGTGACCGGTGCGCTCGTGAATGCGCTGCACGGCCTCCTTGGACGGCGCCTCGGAGAGACAGTAGACGACGCCCGCCTCGGGGTCGGCCCACGCCTGCTCGAAGTGCACGCCCTCGTCGCCCTCGATCGCCAGATCGGCCTGGTGGGCCATGCGGAGCTGTTCCGCGGTGATGCCCGGCATGCCGTGGTGGACGTCCATGAACTTGGCCATTGCCCTCGCACCTCCAGGAGTCCCCGGCCGGCTGCTGCCGGCCCGTACCACCAGCGTGCGCCGGACGCACCCCGGACGCACCCCGGACCGCCACCGGTCAGGCCGCCGGCGTCCGGTCCCGGGGTCCGCGTCCGACGTCCCGCCGCCCGCCCGGCAGGCGGGAGTTCGGAGACGGACCCTAGTGTCCTGAGTCTGGAATTTCATTCATAAATATAGACTGGGTCTATGGTGCGGACTGGTCGGCCGAAGGCCGAGTTGGTGTTGTCGGACGAG